>JACMLD010000136.1 GCA_014379785.1 Chitinophagaceae bacterium | reverse complement strand
GTGCGCTGATGGTTGATCCTGATGCGAAACTGGAAGAAGAACTGGTTGTGCGTCCGACCAGTGAAGCCATTATCTGGAACACATACCGCGACTGGATTAAATCCTACCGCGACCTGCCGCTGCTGATAAACCAGTGGGCAAATGTGGTTCGCTGGGAAATGAGAACGAGATTGTTTCTCCGTACCGCTGAGTTTCTCTGGCAGGAAGGCCATACTGCTCATGCTACCAAAACCGAGGCAGTGGAAGAAGCGGAAAAGATGCTGAATGTATATTCCGATTTTGTGGAAACATACATGGCTTTGCCAGTCATCAAAGGAATAAAGACACCGGGAGAGCGTTTCGCGGGTGCCGAAGAAACGTATTGCATAGAAGCGCTGATGCAGGATGGAAAGGCGCTGCAGGCTGGTACCAGCCATTTTCTCGGACAAAACTTTGCAAAGGCTTTTGATGTAAAATTTTCTGACAAGGAAAACAAACTGGAATATGTCTGGGCAACTTCCTGGGGCGTAAGCACGCGGTTGATTGGTGCCCTGGTAATGGCGCATAGCGACGATGAAGGACTGGTACTGCCACCGCGAATCGCACCATTCCAGGTTGTGATTGTCCCTATTTTCAAAGGACCGGAACAAAAGGCCCTGATTGACTCGAAGGTCGAAGCGCTCACGAAAGAACTGAAACAGGCCGGTATAAGAATGAAGTACGATGACAACGACAACAATCGTCCGGGTTGGAAATTTGCAGAATATGAACTGAAGGGTGTACCGGTCCGCATTGCGATCGGCGCGCGTGACCTGGAAAACAATGTGGTGGAAATAGCCCGCAGGGATACAAAAGAAAAAAGCTCCGTGAGCATGGATGGACTCTCTGCACATATCAGTTCATTGCTCGAAGAAATTCAGAATGCGATGTTTGAGAAGGCGAAAAAATTCCGTGACAGCCATATTTTAAAGGTCAACTCATGGGAAGAATTTGAAAAAGGCCTGGAAGGCGAAGGAGGATTTTTGTCGGCCCACTGGGATGGTACCCCGGAAACCGAAGAGGCGATAAAACAAAAAACTAAGGCAACGGTAAGATGTATCCCGCTGGATAATCCCCGGGAAGACGGTGTCTGTGTATTTTCAGGAAAGCCAAGCAAGCAGAGGGTGCTTTTTGCCATCGCTTATTAGCTGGTTTTTAATTTTCAATTCTGCTGATTTTTTGTTTACTTAGGGTATCATTAACCTAAACAAAACCTCTAATGGAACAAAGCTCTTATCAGCAAACGGCATTACCGCCTGTTGCACCTCCTAAGAATTGGCTGGTAGAATCGATCCTTGCTACCATATTCTGCTGCCTCCCTTTTGGCATTGCAGGAATTGTTTTCGCATCACAGGTGAACAGCAAGTATGCAGCAGGTGATCACGCGGGTGCTGTCGAAGCCTCAAAGAATGCAGGCAAATGGACCAAGGTTGCATTTTTTATTGGCATCGCCTGGATTGCGATCTACCTGATTTTTATATTCTTCTTAGGGGGAGTAGCGATCTGGAATAAGGACAGAAGTTTGTAGAGTTGACGGCAAAATCCCAAATACTCATAATAGCTATAGCAGTGGCGGTTCTGTCACTGCTATATTTTTTTTACCAGCCGGTTGAAAATTCCTTTCACCCCAAATGTATTCTTCACTCGCTGACTGGTTTACACTGTCCGGGCTGCGGTTCGCAAAGAGCAGTACACGCCCTGCTGCATGGAGAGGTGAAGTCCGCGCTGGGATTCAATGCACTCATGATCGCGTTCATTCCGCTCATCCTCTATTCTGCCTTTGTGTTTTGCTGGAATGCCACCAGAAGAAAAAAAATAACGCATAAGATTTTTTATTCAACCGCATTCGTAAAAGGGCTGCTGATTGTTGTGGTACTTTTTTCTGTATTGCGCAATCTTCCTTACAAACCTTTCAATATGCTCGCTCCCTGATCAGATGCGGGAGGTAATATGGTTGTAGTCTTTGAGAACCGTATACAAAAAGTCCTGCGACTCGTGCGTTGTGACAATCTGTAAAACCGATTTAATCTTATTTGCCGTTTTCATGATCAGTTCGTAGTTCGGGAGCTTGGTATTCCGGTTGAGCACCTCCCGAATCAGCGAAATATCGCGCTCGGTCAGTTGCACCACCTGTGGGTAAAGTGGTTGATAAATCTCCGGCGTCTCCATAAATATCGTTTCAGTGAAAGCAGTGCCGTGCTGGTTTCTCACCACCACGGTGCCGGCCACCTTGTCACCCAATCGTTGATTCAGCTCAGACAATGCTATCATTATTACTCCTATCATTCCAAAAAGCATCCATTTGTCGAGCAACCCAAAAAGCCAGCGGATAATGTACTGACCAAATGTTGCCTGTCCGCCGTCCAGGCTGATCACCTGAATGCCTTTCGCTTTTTTGCCAACCGTCTGCCCATTCATAAAAACCTCGGAAAGCAGGCTGTAAAAGGTGATGGGTAAATAGATCAGAAAAGCCGTCAGATAGCGAAACTGTCCGCTTATAAATTGAATTTCAGAATTCAGCAGGATGATCGCAACAATATAAGTGATAAAAATCGCCAGATCCACCAGGAAGGCAACGAGCCGATCGCCCACCCCGGCCAGCATATATTCAACCTCAATATTCTGAGAGGTTTGTATTTTAATACTTTGCATACCTGAAAGATAAAACGGAATTTACTTATATTCGTTTTTATGCGGGAAGCACAGTTTCTCAAACAAAATAAGGACCGCTGGCAACAGTATGAACGGGTGCCAACCAAAGATCCCGATGAACTTGCAGACCGTTTTGTGCAACTCACAGATGATCTGGCATACGCGAAAACATTTTACAGCAAAAGCAAGACAGTACAGTATCTCAATAGCCTCGCCTCCAGGTTTCACCTGGCTATTTACAAGAACCGCAAAGAAAAGAAAAACCGCTTTGCCAGCTTTTTCGTCATCGAATTACCGCTCACACTGGCCCGGTATCGAAAGGACTTACTCTATGCATTTCTTTTCTTCTCCGTATTTTTTTTGATAGGCTGGATCAGTGCAAAGCATGACGACAATTTTGTCCGCCTCATCCTCGGAGATGGGTACGTAAACATGACCAACGAAAACATCGAAAAAGGCGATCCATTCGGCGTCTACAAGAGCGAAGATCCGGTGACCATGTTTGTTGCGATCGCACAAAACAATATCAAGGTGTCTTTCTGGGTTTTCGTGCTGGGAATTTTTGCCTGTGTGTTTACAGTATATCTTTTATTTACCAATGGCATTATGCTTGGCTCCTTTATGTATTACTTTTTTTCGAAAGGACTCGGTGCAAAATCGGTGATGGTCATTTTCATACATGGCACCATCGAGATCATCGCCATTGTGTTTGCCGGAGCAGCGGGACTCATTATCGGGAAAAGCTGGCTCTTCCCGGGAACCTATACCCGCCTCGAAGGTCTCGTGCGGGGAGGCAAAGACAGCCTGAAAATCATTCTCGGACTGATACCATTTTTTATACTTGCAGCATTCTTTGAAGGTTTTGTAACCAGGCACACCGAAATGCCGGTGTTTCTGAGCGCCACGATTCTTGGAGGCTCTCTTTTTCTTATGATTTGGTATTTTGTAATTTACCCCTGGAGACTTCAGAAAAGGTTGGCCTTGCCTGTAAAGGACGCTGATCCATCAATGATAGATTGAAATATAAAGGTTGACCAATGCAGAAAGTTTTATACCTCCGGAAAGTGAGGGATTTTGGAGAGAAGATCGGCGATTCATTTCTTTTTTTGAAAGGAAACTGGAAAAACCTGCTTTCTATATATGCGGTTTTTGTGGTCCCTTTGATCATTGCCGCCAGTATACTCGGAATGTTTTTCGCGGGCAGGCTGTACTCAGCGATGCTTTCAAATGCGGTATCCATTCAGGTCACCGATATTTTCAGCGGTGAATTTTTCGTGATTATTCTTTGTCTGCTCATGGCCGGCAGCAGCTACAATACCGCCATCTATGGTTATTTCCGATTGTACGATGAACAAAAAGGAGTGAAGCCTACCATCAGCCAGGTGAGCCAATTGTTTTTCCCGCGCTTTATAAAACTTTTCTTCTACAATATTTTCGTTGTCATACTGCTGGTGCTCGTTGCAGTGCTGCCATTGGCAATCATCATGTTTATCCCCCTGGTAAACCTGCTCGGTATCCTGCTTTTTGCAGTAGTATTTGCTACCGTGCTCTTTCATCTGAACTGCATTTATGTGGCTGAAGACGTTGGATTCTGGACAGGCATCAGCAGGTTGCTCGACTTGTTTAAAGACCGCTGGTGGCCGGTCATAGGTTACAGCAGCGTGATGTTTATCATCTATTACGTATTTGCATCTGTAATACAGGTTATATTCATGATGATCTTTGCAGTAGGTGCCCTCAATATGATCTCTCCCGCGTATCCACCTTCAGATGCTGGTACATCCCAGGGAAAGATATCAATGATGGTCCTTGCCTTCGGTGGCATGATCCTGTTGCAGCAGGTCTTCTATCTGATTCTATACTCTGCCATCGGCATTAATTATTACAGCCTTTGTGAAGAAAAAGACGGTAGTGCCATCGAGGAAGAAATAGAAAGTATCGGGGCAACGACAGATAAATATGGAGGTGTTGAAGAGCAGTACTAATGAATTCTCTTTTTAGAAAAATATTTCTCCTTATCCTGCCGGTCTTCATGATGATGTCGGCACACAACGCGCACGCGCAGTTGAAAAACGACACGGCCCGTATACAAATCAGGACAATACCCGATGCCTCCATCAAAAAGTACAAAAACGATGAGGCTTTCAATTACAATGAACAGCGCGCAAAAGGCACGAGTTTCTGGTCGAGGTTATGGGACAGAATTTTCGGCGTCATCGACCGCGCATATGCCAATAAATTTTGGGGACCCTTTTTTGAAGTTCTGCTCTGGATACTGGTGTTCGGTGCCCTCCTTTACGCCGTGTTGAAACTGTCAGGCATGGAAAAGCTTGGATTTTTCAGCAAAAACAGAACCGCTTCAAAAGCCCTCGATTACCTGGTAACGGAAGAAGACATCTATGCGATCGATTTCACCGAATCGATTGCGCTGGCCATCAATGAGAAAAACTTTCGCCTCGCTATTCGTCTGCTATATCTCCAAACGCTGAGAAAGCTCGCCGACAATGAACTCATCTCCTGGAAGCTGAACAAAACAAACGATGTTTACATACGTGAACTCTCTGGGACTGCTTACAGCAATGACTTTAACTACATCACCTATGCCTACGACTACGCGTGGTATGGAGAAGTGCCGGTGAATGAAGAACAGTTTTCTGAGGTCCATCCCCATTTTATGAACTTTCAAAAAAAGTTGCCTGCATGAAATGGACACGCTGGTATATCATCATAATGGTAGCATTGGTTGTGCTGTATATGATTGCAGAATACAACCGTCCAAAAGTGATCGACTGGCGGCCCACGTACAGCAACCGCGACAAGATTCCATATGGTACCTATATTGTTTACAATGAAATGAAGGCATTTTTCGATGGCTTAAAGCCGAAGGAAATGAGAGAGCCATTTTATAATCATGTCAACAACTCCGAAGAAACCGGCGGAATTTATTTTTTTATAAACGGGTGGTTTGATTGTACCAATGAAGATGTGGACGAACTCTACAATTTTATCAGCGCAGGCAATACCGTCTTTATCGCAGCCGAACGGTATGCAGACACTTTTATCAACAAATTCAAGGTAGATGCTGAATGGTATCTCGACAGTGCCAGTGGCATGAGCGACTCCACCAGTATTAATTTTGCCAGCCCAGCACTTAGGACCAGGCGTGGACATGTACTTGAAAAAAATACCCTCGAAGGATATTTCAGCCGCATTGATACTGCCAATACCGCGGTGCTTGGAAATAACAATCACGGCAAACCCAATTTCATAAAAACCACCATTGGCGACGGTAAGCTTTATCTGCACGCGGTACCAAGGGCCTTTACAAATATTTTTATCCTTAAAAATGACAACGCCAGCTATATCAACAAGGTTTTTTCTCACCTGCCCAAAAACCCTTCAGCAATATATTGGGATGAATTTGCAAAACAGGGCAGGGGTGGTCCCGATACCCCGTTAAGAGTCATTCTTACCCGGCCCGAACTCAAATGGGCATACTATCTTGCACTGGCCGGCATG
>JACMLD010000135.1 GCA_014379785.1 Chitinophagaceae bacterium | reverse complement strand
TGCGAAGCCTGAAGAATATATATCGTGGAATCAATCATGAAGATGAAATGGTGGAACTTTTCAACCATTGCATCTTTGACCTGCATTCAAAAGCACCGTCGATAGACACTCCTCTGCACGGCTTTCTCCCATTCAAACACATCGACCACCTGCACCCCGATGCGGCTATCGCCATCGCTGCAGCAAAAGACGGTAAGAAAATAACACAGGAACTTTTTAGCGGCACAATCGGCTGGGTAGAATGGCAGAAACCAGGATTTGACCTCGGCCTCAAACTGCGCCAGTGCCTCGACGAAAATCCGGGTATCAGGGGCATCATGCTCGGCTCGCACGGACTCTTCACCTGGGGAGACACCGCTTACGAAAGCTATATCAACACACTAGAAGTAATAGAAAGATGTGCTTCCTTCATTGAAGAAAAAACAGCACAGCAGAAAGCCATTTTCGGCGGACAAAAAATTCAGTCGCAGGAAAAAAGTCTACGAATGAAACAAGCAGCCGCGCTGGCGCCTGTTCTCCGCGGATTCTGCAGCAGCAAAACAAGTATGATCGGACATTTTACAGATGACGACAAAGTTTTGCAATACATCAACTCAAACGATCTCGATCGCCTGGCACCACTCGGCACCAGCTGTCCGGATCATTTTCTCCGTACCAAGATCAGTCCGCTGGTTTTGAAACTGAAAGCAGACGCCGACCTCTCCGATATCGCTGCATTAAAAAAAGATCTCGAACCAGTTTTTGAAAGCTATCGCGAGAAATATGCTGAATACTACAATACCTGCAAACACCCGAACAGCCCGGCTATCAGAGATGCCAATCCTGTAGTGATCCTGTATCCAGGCATCGGCATGTTCACCTTTGCAAAAGACAAACAAACCGCAAGAGTAGCAGCAGAGTTTTACATAAACGCCATCAACGTGATGCGTGGCGCAGAAGCCATTTCATCTTATACATCGTTGCCCCGCCAGGAAGCGTTCAACATCGAATACTGGTTGCTCGAAGAAGCAAAGCTGCAGAGAATGCCAAAGCCGAAAGCACTCACAGGACGTATTGCACTGGTGACAGGCAGCGCAGGTGGTATCGGTAAGGCAATCGCCAAAAAATTTGCAGACGAAGGCGCCTGTGTGGTAGTGAATGACAACGATGCAGACCGACTTTCTTCAGCAAGAGAAGAATTTCAGAAACAATACGGCAAAGACACTTCCACATCCGTTGTCCTCGACGTCACAAAACACGAAGATATCCAGGAGGCATTTTTCAAAGCCGCTATCATCTTCGGTGGTGTTGACATTGTGGTAAACTGTGCCGGACTTTCCATTTCAAAACCAATTGAAGAGCATACCGAAAAAGACTGGGATCTGCTTTATGATGTACTGGTGAAAGGCCAGTTCTTCGTAACACAGGCCGGCGTCAACGTCATGCGGAAGCAGGATATGGGCGGAGATGTTCTGAATATTGTAAGCAAAAATGCACTCGTTTCCGGGCCAAACAATGCTGGTTACGGTTCGGCAAAAGCTGCGCAGATTCACCTCAACAGGCTCAACGCTGCTGAGCTGGGCAAAGATCATATTCGCGTAAACGTGGTCAATCCGGATGCCGTCATATCTGACAGCAAAATCTGGGCTGGTGCATGGGCCGAAGGCCGCGCCAAAGCATATGGAGTAAAGGTGGAAGAGCTGCCAGCTTACTATGCCAAGCGTACCTTGCTCAACGAAATCATTTTGCCGGAAGACATCGCCAACGCATGCTTTGCGTTTGTAGGCGGACTGCTCGGCAAATCAACAGGAAACGTTTTAAATGTAGACGGCGGCGTAGCTACTGCATTTGTAAGATAGTCATCCATCAACAGGAAGTACATGACCAGAGTAGCGTTTAAGATGCAGTTAAAAAAAGGACTGGAAGCTGAATACAAAAAAAGACATGATGAAATATGGCGTGAACTGTCCTCTCTTCTGAAAGGCAGCGGCATCAGCAACTATTCCATTTTTCTCGATGCAGAAACAAACGCTCTTTTTGGTGTGCTGGATATTGAAAAGCCCGCTTCTCTCGATGAGCTTCCGAAAGAACCCATCATGCAAAAATGGTGGAAATACATGGCCGATATCATGGACAGCAATCCGGATAGCTCACCGGTCAGTATTCCTCTAAAAGAAGTATTTTACCTACCATAAACGATCGTTATGCTGCTGGAAAAGTATCATTTAGACTCACACAACGAGCAATTGCTCGCTACTCATAAAAAACAGTTTCATTTTTTAAGTGAAAGTATCAATGATGCAGATCGAATTGTGCAGTTGCTTTCAGAATTTCAGGTAGCCATCCCAAGCTGGGCACTTGGCACCGGCGGCACCCGCTTCGGAAGATTTTCCGGAGGTGGCGAGCCAAGAAACCTGGAAGAAAAAATTGAAGATGTTGGATTGCTGCATAAGCTCAATCAGTCGAGCGGCGCCATTTCCCTTCATATTCCCTGGGATATTCCCGAAAATACAGCAGCAACAAAAGCCCTGGCAGCGCAGCACGGTCTGAAGTTTGATGCGGTGAACTCAAATACTTTTCAGGATCAGCCTGATCAGGAACAAAGCTACAAATTCGGTTCTCTCCAACACGTGGATCCGGCAGTTCGCCGTCAGGCAATCGATCATAATATAGAAGTGATTCGCCAGGGCATTGCGCTCGGCTCAAAATCACTGACAGTATGGCTTTCAGACGGTTCCTGTTTTCCCGGACAGCTCAATTTCAGACGTGCATTTCAACGCACACTCGAAAGTCTCAAAGAGATTTACGCCGCATTGCCGGAAGACTGGAAAATGTTTGTGGAATACAAAGCATTCGAACCGAATTTTTATTCAATGACAGTAGGCGATTGGGGACAGTCGCTTTTATACGCCAATAAACTTGGACCGAAGGCTTACACGCTGGTAGATCTCGGTCATCATCTTCCGAATGCAAATATTGAACAGATAGTTTCGCTGCTGCTTTCCGAAGGCAAGCTCGCAGGTTTTCATTTCAATGACTCCAAATATGGCGATGATGACCTGACTGTAGGCAGCATCAACCCTTATCAGTTGTTTCTCATCTTCAATGAACTTGTAGAAGGTATGGATGCGCGGGGTATGAATCATGCAAATGACCTCGGATGGATGATCGATGCGTCTCACAACGTGAAAGATCCGTTGGAAGATCTGCTGCAATCAGTAGAAGCCATTCAGATCGCATATGCCCAGGCATTGCTGGTCGACAGCAAAAAACTGGTCGCCGCTCAGGACAACAATGATGTGGTGAGTGCACAGGAAATTTTACAAAATGCCTATCGAACCGATGTGAGACCGCTGGTGGCAGAAGCCAGACTTCGCTCTGGTGGAGCATTACAGCCGGTGGAACTTTTCAGATCACTTGGAGTAAGACAATCACTCATAAAAAACCGCGGACAGAAAACCGTAGCAACTGGTCTGTAAAAAGGCCGAATAAATTTTAACATGCGTGCTGCAATCGCCATTTTCGATATAGGTAAAACAAATAAAAAACTATTTGTTTTTGATCAGGATTACAATATCCTGCTCGAAAAATCTGCGAAAATAGATGAGATCGTGGATGAAGACGGCGACCCCTGCGAAGATCTCTCCGCACTGTCGAAATGGGTAAAAGATGCATTGCTTTTTGTGGCCGGAAGAAAGGACATCAAACTGGAAGCGCTGAATTTTTCTACCTACGGTGCCAGCTTTGTACACGTAGATCGTGAAGGCCGCCCGATGGCCCCGCTTTATAACTATCTGAAGCCTTTTCCGGAAGATCTGAAAGAGAAGTTTTATGCCCGCTATGGTGGTGAATTTGGTTTCGCCGTGCAAACCGCTTCACCGGTTCTGGGAAATCTCAATTCCGGTCTGCAGCTCTATCTGTTGAAAGAAAACAAACCAACCGTTTTTGAAAGAATAAACTATTCCCTTCACCTGCCTCAGTATATGAGTTCGCTTTTTTCGGGACGGCTGTACTCAGACATTACGAGTATCGGTTGTCATACAGGCATGTGGAATTTTACGCAGAACCATTACCACGAGTGGCTTTCGAAGGAGGGCATCATTTCGAAGCTCGCGCCGATATTTCCATCCGACCAGCTGATTCCCTGCAGCATCAATGGCAAGTCACTTCGTTGTGGAATGGGACTGCACGACAGCTCCGCCGCGCTGATTCCCTATCTCGCAAACTTTGCTGATCCGTTCGTATTGATATCAACAGGCACCTGGTGTATCAGCCTCAATCCATTTAACCAGACAAAACTGAGTGAATCTGATCTCCGGCAGGACTGCCTTTCTTATATGGAGTATCGCGGCAAGCCCATCAAAGCCTCCAGGGTCTTTGCAGGAAACGAGCACGAGCACCAAACAAAAAAGCTGGCTGCACATTTCCAGGTAGATGATGACTATTACAAGGAAGTGGTTTTTAATCCGGATATACAGGTCAGTGCCGCGAAGACGCCAGCTGATACAGAAATAATGTTATCCGAGTCATTTTTCGGCAACCGGAATATTGATTTGTTTACCAGCTACGAAGAAGCCTATCACCAGTTGATTGCCGACCTCGTGACGCAGCAGCTTGCTTCTACGGCACTTGTCCTGACTGGTTGCGAGGTGAAACGTGTTTTTGTGGACGGAGGATTTGGCAAGAATGGTGTATATATGCAGATGCTTGCCAATGCCATGCCTGATATGGAAGTGTATGCTGCGTCTGTGGCACAGGCTTCCGCGATCGGCGCCGCTCTTGCGGTTCACCGCTACTGGAATCCCCGGCCAATCCCCGAGAACCTCATAGAATTAAAATATTACAGCACCAGATCCAACGCTGCGCAGGCAATTGAAATATGAATGTTGGATTGTTTATACCCTGCTATGTTGACCAGTTCTACCCGGGCGTAGCCATCGCTACATTACAACTGCTGGAAAAGTATGGATGCAAGGTGGGCTATCCCGCCGGACAGACCTGCTGCGGTCAGCCGATGGCGAACTCCGGTTATGAGCACCTCGCTGATTCATGCAACACACTTTTTGTCAAAAATTTTGCTGAATTCGATTATATCGTTTGTCCTTCCGGAAGCTGCACATTGCATATAAAAGAACATCTGCATGACAATGCTTCGCCTGCGGAAGCAAAATCCATCCGTTCCAGAATATATGAACTTTCAGAATTCATGACCGATATTCTGAAGGTGGAATCCATTTCCTCCCGCTTTCCTTACAAGGTTGGTTTGCACCAGAGTTGTCACGGTCAGCGCGGACTGTATATCTCTCAGATGAGTGAGCTGGTGGCTGAACCATTTTCAAAACCCGGAAAATTATTGCAGATGGTGGAAGGGCTTGAGCTGGTTTCCCTGGGCAGGTCCGACGAATGCTGTGGCTTCGGAGGAACTTTCTGTGTGGCAGAAGAAGCGGTTTCAGTCAAGATGGGCAAGGATCGTGTGGACGACCACTTAAAAAACAAGGTAGATGTGATTACCGGTGCAGACATGAGCTGCCTGATGCATATGGAAGGAATATTGAAACGACAAAAAAGCAATGTGCGGGTGATGCATATAGCAGAAATTCTTACACAATGGTAAATCATGTTTCATTATCCGAAACGTTTAACAAAGACGAAGAGCGTGTAAACTGGCACGACGAGACGCTGTGGTGGATACGGCAGAAGCGCGACAAAGCCGCCTGGCAGATACCTGAGTGGGAGGAATTGAGAGAAATGGCATCGCAGATAAAGATGAATACGCTGTCGAACCTGCACGACTATCTTTTGCAATTTGAAAAGAATGCGCTGGCAAACGGGATAGTGGTTCATTGGGCTGCAGATGCGGATGAGCATAACAAAATCGTTTACGATATCCTGACAAAAAATAAGGTGGAGCGGATCGTAAAAAGCAAATCGATGCTCACCGAAGAATGTCACCTCAATCATTTTCTGGCAGAAAAAGGCATTGATGTCATCGATACTGATCTGGGTGAAAGAATTGTGCAGCTGGCCGATGAAGCCCCGAGCCATATCGTACTTCCCTGTATTCATAAGAAAAAAGAAGAGATAGGTGAATTGTTTCACCGGTTTCTGGGTACGCCCGAGGGAAATGCTGATCCGCAGTTTCTCACGGCGGCAGCGCGCATTCATCTGCGTGAAAAATTCATGACCAGGCGGGTGGCGATCACAGGTGTGAATTTCGCCATTGCAGAAACAGGGGAATTCGTAATATGCACCAATGAAGGGAATGCCGACATGGGTGCACACCTTTCAGATATTCATATCGCCTGTATGGGCATTGAAAAGCTGATACCACAGCGTACGCATCTTTCCGTTTTTTTGCGTTTGCTCGCCAGGAGCGCAACCGGGCAGCCGGTGACAACGTACTCAAGTCATTTTTCAAAACCATTGGCGGGACAGGAACTGCATATTGTGCTGGTTGACAACGGACGTACCAGGCAACTGGGCCGACCCGATTTCAGAAATTCGCTGAAGTGTATCCGCTGCGGTGCCTGTATGAACACCTGCCCGGTGTACAGAAGAAGTGGTGGCCACAGCTATCACAATGCCATTTCTGGTCCGATAGGTGCGATTCTTGCGCCGAATCTTGATATGAAGGAATATGCTGATCTCCCTTTTGCGTCAACGCTCTGCGGATCGTGCAGCAATGTTTGTCCGGTGAAAATTGATATCCATCAGCAATTGTATAAGTGGAGACAGGTATTGACAAAAGAGGGGCATTCGCCTGCGGCGAAAACTGCGGCTATGAAAGTGATGGCTGGAACGCTTTCCCGGCCTGGCTTGTATCGTTTCGCCGGAAAGGCGGGCAGGTGGTTTATGAGGAATATTCCGTGGCTTACCAATAATCGTTTGAATCCATGGTATAAACAAAGGGAGATGCCGGCTCCGCCGAAAGAGAGTTTCGGGGAATGGTTTAAGAAAATGAGAAAATGAGGAAATGAGGAAATGAGTAAATGAGTAAATGAGTAAATGAGCAGATGAGTAGATGTGGGGAGCCTGTCATTCCGACTCCCGACGCGAAGCGGAGAGGGTGGAGGAATCCCCAGTAATTAATTTTTAAGACCCAACTTCGGCCGGCCGGGGATTTCTCCGCTCCCTCTCGCTGCGCTCGACGTCGGTCGAAATGACAAAACAATGAGCAGAGAACAAATACTTAAAGCAGTAAAACAAAACCAACCGGACAGCGAAGGCCTGCCGGATGGACTCGGATTTGCGCCCATTGTTTATGACGATCCGGTGCAGAAATTTTCTGACGTGCTAACGGGCATTGGCGGGAAAATTGTGAGAATTGAATCCACCACTGAAATCGCGGATTACCTGAAAACACATTTCACCGAAGGTGATCGTTTTGTAACCGTACTCGACAATATTCCCGGCCTCGAAAAACTGCAACTCCCCGAAGACCCCAGGGCACTCGACGGTATTGAAGTTGCGCTGATTGCAGCCGAATTCGGCGTATCGGAAAACGGAGCCGTATGGGTCACTGAAAAAGTCATGCGGCACCGCGTACTCCCTTTTATCTGCCAGCACCTGGCCGTGGTACTGGATCCTGCTACGATACTCAGCAACATGCACCAGGCCTATGAAAAAATCGGACAGGAAGACTATGGCTTCGCCGCTTTTATCGCCGGCCCTTCAAAAACAGCTGATATAGAACAATCGCTTGTGCTCGGTGCCCACGGTCCCAAAACCATGACTATTTTTCTCCTTTCATAAAAATTAAAAAGCCATGCATAAAAATGCACGGCTGTATTGCTTGCTTGCGTGAACAGTTTGTCTACCAGACGAAAGGCAGATAATATTGTTTGTTTTGTAATTTATCTCTCGCTGCGGCTGCGCCAGGCACATTGTCTTTTGTCAGCTTATCGAAAATTTTACCCGAAATAAAAGAAGGGTCATTTCTTCTCAATGCTATTCTCAGTAGGTCAGGCCATCTCGTCCCTTCAAAGCCATTTTCCAATGCAGTCTCGTTTATCAATCCGTCTTCAATAGCATTCAGGCTGTCGCCTGCTGGTATTGGTACATCTACCAGGTTAGCCCTGGCACGTACACCAATATTACGGTACCAGTCTGCTCTGAAATAAGGTACACCTGACGAACCGCTGTTTCTTGCATCGAAATTATAAGGTGGCGCTTCATTGAGTGTATTCTGATAAAGACTTACGTCCAGTCCCGGAGGAGGTGCGGGAAATGCGCCGCCGATTCCTGAATTGAACAATGCCCATGCAAGACGTTTTCTTCCATCCCTGTTTGCCGCTTCAGCAAATTTCATATGAAGATGGGTTTGTCTCTGCAAAAACCATTTGCTGTTCTTCTGTAGAATATTGACCGGGAGATTTGTATTATAGTTCAGATAATTGTACAGGTATTTCATCACTACCGGTTGTCCACCAATATTTTTCCAGCTCAAAACACCTCTCGCATCATAAGGTATACCTGGTGTACCCTGTGCTGGTCTCTGTTGCTGTGCATTCCAGTTATCGATTGCAGACTGAGAAGGCTTCAACAAATAACTCCCACCAACAGGCGAAAATAATTTTACGAAAGGATTTGCCTGGCTGAATTTGGAATCAAATGGAATTGCCCATACCCACTCTCTCCTGAAACCTTCTGTGTTCATACCCTGCTCAAACATGATTCTCCACTGAGTATTGGTGATCAACGTGCTTGCATCGCCAGCACGGGAGTAACTTATATAGTGATCCCTGTCTCCATCTGAATCCCAGCCGATTTTATAATATGAATAATATGCTCCGCCCGGAGAACCCACTGTTGCCACCTCCATCACCTGACGATACAACAGGGAAGCTTTTTGATAGTTTCCTTTCCACAAATGAAGGTCGGCAAGCAGAATTTTTTTGTTGATAAACCATTTCTGAGTTGGATAGCCGTCCACGGTTATATTCAGGGTTGTTCCTGTAGGATACTCATCCTTAAATGGCAGTTTCTCCAGATCATTGATCAGGGTATCCAAAAGAATATTAAAAGGAAGTTTCGGGAATTTACTTTGGTCCTTGATAGCATCAACCGTCTCCAGCGGATCAGTAACATAAGGCACCTCACCATAGTGAATCCCCAGTTGCAGATACAAAAACGCACGTAGTGACGACACATCCGCAAAGCGCTGCTGATATTCCGCTTCTTTGAGTTTATTCCCCGCCCGCATGATGTTGAAATTTTTGAGTACATCATTGCAGTTGATGATCACCTCGTAAAAAGGCTTTGGACTTGCATATGGATTGTCTGGAGTTACAGTATGCGTACTGAGCTGACGCAG
>JACMLD010000016.1 GCA_014379785.1 Chitinophagaceae bacterium | reverse complement strand
CTGGAATACTGCGGTGCCTGCATTTTTGGCTACTGGTCCGGGTTATGGACTGGTTGTCTCCGCGGGTGGAGTTTTTAGAAATTCGTCCGGTGCGGCGGCAGGTTCTACATTGAGCATTTCAGATTCGGTCATGATTTTGAACGGCGGGAGGTATGTTCACCATACCGAAAGGGCGCATGCGGCCATTGTTACTGTGCTTTCGCGGGCGACGGGGACAGAGAGTGGCGAGTTTGTTTTTGATGTTCCCGGAAGTACAGGTTATACAGTGTCTGGCAGCGGAAGAATCTATGGCAGTCTTACACTGAATGCTTCTGCCGGACCAAAATCTTATTTGTTCAGCGGCAGCAATGCCATGAAGGTCAGGGGAGGACTTGATATAAAGACTGGAGTGAATGCAAGTATCGACTTTACAGCCGAGGTTGATATTGGCGGGCTTCTGGCTGTGGATGGAAGTCTTGACCTGGCGGACAGGACGAGGATGGTTTGTCGCGGAAATATAAGTGGTGGGGGGGTGATAAAAGAGGATGGTGGATCATTTCCTTTGATCACAATGGAAGGAGATCAGATGCAGGAGGTGAACTTTTCAGGCCGGGTAAGGGATCAGGTTTCGTTTTCCGTAAACAATGCCGGCGGGGTTTATTTGTCGGATTCATTGCGACTTCCATACAAACTTATACTTCGCAAAGGAAGGTTGTTCACTTCCGATATGGGTCTGCTTATCATCGACAGTTCATGCACCGTTGAGAGCGACAGTCTTTCGTTGGATACATTTGTAAGTGGACCGCTTTATTTGATCAGTGGCGCTTCGAGGTCGTATTTGCTCGCCCCGGTGGGAAAGGGAATTACCCAGAGATGGATGGCACTGAGAAATTCTTCAGGGGATCTAAAGGTTGAATTTTTCAAAGCTGATCCGCGTTTGTTGTCGGATAGTCTGGGGGTTGGGCTGCACCATATCTCATCCATCGAATACTGGAAAATCGTTGGCAATGGCAATGCATCCATTGGGTCCGCGGAGATTTCTTTCGAAAATGTCAACAGCGGCGGTGTCACTTCCCTGGATGATCTCGAGGGCGCGTTGATGAGGGGCGATAATGTCTGGCGGCGTGCTAACAAAACGGGTAGCACCGGATCTGCCGGGGCGAGCGGTTCCGTGATGGTAGACCAGATTATTTTCTCTGATTCTCTATGGCTGACGCTGGCGAGTTCAGACTCAGTTCACAATGTATTGCCCGAAAAGAATCGCGGATATACCCGCAAAAAACCGCAGCAAAAAGGCTGGATTAGGATGTATCCGACCGTTTTGGAGGGTGACATGATAAGCTTGGAGATCAATGTTGCAAAAAACGCAAGGTATGAACTGGGAATTTATGACCTCAAAGGCCTGCGACTTCATAAGGCAACAATATCAGCCTCAACTGGTTTGAATAAAATTTATTTGCCGATACCGCGATTAATTCAAGGAATTTATTTACTTTCAGCCGCCAATAAAAATAATGAAACCTTAATATTCAGGTTTTTTAAAAAATAGTACTGTCCTCTTCGATTGCCTGCTTGTGATGATCACCGGCTAACTGATGTTGGCCGGTATTTTTTTTATAGGGCTTACTTCATCTTTTTTATTACCGATGCTATCTCTTTTTTGAATCGATCAAAAGCTTCCTGTTCCTGTTTTAAAAAAGAGTTATCGGAAAATTTTCCAATCACAGCATTCATTGCGTCTTCATTTTCATAAAGCATCTTGCGGAATGGATTTTCATAATCTTTTTCGCGGCTTTCGAATATTCCTTTTACCATCCACTCTCTGGTAGTCAGCGTTTTTTTCAGCAATGACGGCAGTGGTTGGGCATTTTCTTTTTTAAGATTGATACCTTCTATTTT
>JACMLD010000134.1 GCA_014379785.1 Chitinophagaceae bacterium | reverse complement strand
TTGACAGAAAGAATGGAGGTAAACTTCAGACCTGGCTTAGAAGGCAACAGGTATGGAGACTGGGTAGTAGACGGACCTGTAACACCTGCAAGCAGCTGGCTGCCCAGAAGATAGATAGCAGGTTTTGTAGTGTCTTGTCCCGCTGCTACGCTGATAGTTGTTGAGCCTGTGCAACCATTGGCATCAGTAATATTATAAGTATAGCTGCCTGCAGTCACTGTGAAGATACCAGTGCCAGCATAAGGAGCAGTACCACCAGTAGCGGATACAGTGACGGTTGTATTGCCACCCGGACAAGAAATAATACCTGCATCAGCAGCTACTGTGATAGTAGCGCAAACTACGCAAGAAGTCAGCGGAGCATCTGCTGCGTTTATTGATATGGCGGTAGTGCCAGAGGAAGGATTTACAGTGTTGATTGAACCTGTTGGCCAAACACCATTTTCGTCGGTTGCGCAACCTATTATGGAAGCATTGGTAACACTGAGTTGCTCTATTCTTCTGATGCCGTTGGCATTTGTATTTGGAATAATTGCATTCCAGCTTCCTGCAGTGACTGCATATCCGGAAATCAAGCTTGCAATGGTTGCACCAATCGATTCTACCGGTGAAATATATACGGGTCTGCCGGTACCTGCCGTATTATCATAAATAGCAACGAGGTTTTTGGCAGTTGCGGAAGAACCTGTTTCTTTTAGAAAAGAACCATTGTTTGCTCCTGCTGAAGCAGAAAATCCGAGCACCTGGAGAGACACATCAAGTGCGCGACGGAACAATGTAGTTCCTGTATTGCTACCGATAACGATGGTAGGGAAAATCATATTTCCCGCGGTGAACCTTGCATTACCGGTATTTACAAAACCAAACCAGCCCGTGTAATTGCCGGAGGCATCCGATGTAAATGTCTGATAATTTCCTGCAGTGGAAAGACTTGCTCCTGTGCTGTAAGAATAGGTGCTGCCGTCAGCACTGATCATAACAGGATTTCCAGCACCAGGATTTGCAGTGCCAAAGTCAACTGTTCCGCCACCTGCGGTCGAGTTTGTGGCACCTTGTGTAAAATAGCGATAAACTGTATTAGGAGTAAGTCCGGTTACAGTTGCCCTATACATGACCGGTAGTCTGGTTGACGTACCGCTCGCCATGTATTTTGGCGTGAGTACCGAGACAAAACCCGACTGAGTAAGGTTTTGTCCGCTGGCAAATAAGTTGATCAGCAAAATCGCAATCAGACCACCAGCGCTTTTTAGCCCTGACGATCGTCTCGCGATAAGTTTGCCCGCTGCAGATAAAATCAGCGAGGTGTAAATTTTGTTCATACTTGTTAAGTTGTTATGAGGGTGAATTTGATACCAGAAGGATTATGCAAGTTATTTTTTATGACCATTCCGCATCATTAACGAATAGTAAAGGAATTGTGATCCGAATACTACTGCTTTGGAGCTGGATGTATCGTATAGCCTGACCGGTTTTTATAGCGCAGAAAGACAATGATTTTCTGTAATTCTCCGTCAGCAAGTTTGGAGTCGGGCAGTTCTTCGACATGCTGTGGATATATTCTCATTTCATAATCCATGAGCTGTGGCAGGGAGAAATCGGGGATCAACTCTTTCCCATTGGCTGATTTATTGTGGCATTTGCCGCAACTTATGGCATATAAAATCTTTCCCTGTTTAAACTCTTTTGCAAAGGATTTCCTGCTCGAATCGGCAATGTCTTCGGGATACTTAAACTCTGATTTGGACTGAGCGCTGGCAGAAAGAGTAAGGATGGAAATGGAAAAAGCCATTAAAAGAATTCTCATAATTACCTGATCATATTAAATTAATATTCTCCACCGATTTTCCTTTTGTTCAGAGACGGACTTGATGACAAAGGCAACCTGACGGGAGGTTTCTCAAAAACGATCTTTTCATTCAGTGATTCAATAAATGCAATCAGCATCTTTTTCTCCTGGCCACTGAGATGTAGAGAATCTGAAGAAAGTGTTTGATTGGGAATGTCAAGGCCTCTGCCGGCGCCACCACCGCCATCATAAAAATCAATAACCTGCGTCATCGTTGTGAATACACCATTGTGCATATAAGGAGCTGTATGTGCAGCATTTCTTATAGAACCTGTTCTGAAAGCATTTCCCGTTTCATGCGCCGGATTAACATTAAATCTCCCTTTGTCGGCTGTTCCTTCACTAAACAACGTATCGCGTGGTACACCCAGAACCTCAAACTCCGAGCTCACAAAAGGTGGTTTTACGCCATTAAACTGCGGAACGAAGTGACAGGTTGCGCATTGGCTTTTACTCATAAAAAGATTGAACCCGGTTTTTGCCGACTGGTTTATCGTGGATTTGTTTTCCATTGCATCATCAAACGGCGAATAGTACTTACTGAATTTGCTATAGTAAAATGTAATGGCAGATGTGATATGATCAAGAGTGATTTCGTCTTCCTGGGGAGTGAATTCGAGCAGGCGCGTAAATGCAATTTTGTAATCCTTGCAGCTTAGAACTTTGTTTAGCATTTCTTTTTCATTGCTTCCTAACTCAGTGGGATTCATCATCACAGATTTTGTCTGGTCCTGCAGTGATATATGTTTTCCATCGAGCATGACAAGGTGATTAAATCCAACGTTGATGAGTGTGGGAGTATTCCTGTCCAGCTTCCCCTTATTGTCAAACTGAAATGCAGTAGTCGCCGTTGTATCTGTGAAAAACTCAGTTGGTTTATGACATGAAGCGCAACTGCGCTTATTGTTCCCCGATAGTATCGGGTCATAAAAAAGCAACTTTCCTACCCGGTCAATTTCATCAAGAACATTTTCGTCAGACACTCTGAGAAAAATCCCTTTCGAGTTCTGGCCGTTGTAAAGATCTTTGCTAAATAGTGATGTATTTGATTTGTTGAGACTGTAGTCTACAAAACTTTTAGTGACAACCCTGTATTGCCGAATCAGCTGCTGGTTCATAGTATACAGCGGACTGATGTAGTCCTTCACAAAAGTAAAATGGTCGAATGAAGAGTATTCATCCGGTTGCTTTTCCGCGAAATTCAATGCATTTTTAAAGAGCAACAGATAGTCCCTGGTCAGAGGGGTAGCATCAAAACTATGGTTGAAAGTTTCGTAGGTATTTCCCGCTTCAGACAGGAGCAACCGAAGCTCAGGAATTACCCGGTTTGTATCCGGACATTCAAAGCCGGTTGTATAAATAGAAGCCAGGTTGAGCAGCATCAGTCTGTTGCATAGGTAAAAATGATGATAGTCCTGCAGATTATTCGTGATTGAGTCCGCCCGGTATGTTTCAGTTGCTTCGAAAGAGCTTTTGATCAGACTGATTAGACTGTCTTTATTTACCTCTTCTTCATCCAGGTAAACTGCGGCCAGCGTGAATCCGGCGCCTTCGCGCTTGTAGGGCTTTTCAAACTTTTCAAATACTTCCGTCTCCCATTCAACGGGCAGCGGTCCATTGATTTTTTTGTATACCGTAGGTTCAAGATATCTTAACCAGAAATCTACTCCCTTAAGAACTTTACGGCATTCATTTATCTGTTCAGATATTTTTTGCTTTCCCGATGGAGAGGATAGGTCCGCATTTGTTATTATGTCTATCAATCTTAGTTGACTGGTGCGGAGTGATTCTATTTTCCCGGAGTAGACTGATGAGTATAATGTCTTTTCTGCATTTTCATTAAAGAATGCGGAGAGTGTGACGAGAACAAAAAGTGAACAGAGAATGTAGAATTTTTTCATACACTGGGACCGTAGATCGTGTTGCAATGTGCGGCCGTAAATGTACAGTCTTCATACTGTCGGGATATTAACGGATCGTTATCAAAATGTAATGAATCTATATGATCGAATTGTGATCGAAAACAGCCGCAAGGAAATTGCAGCTGTTTTCGATCACTTGATTCGTTTAAGAAATAATTTACTCCAATGTGATGCCTTCGCCTGCAGTAACTGCTACCTTTCCAAATGATGTAATTTTTAAGTCGGACGCCCCGTTCAAAACAATTTTCAGATTTTCAGATTTAATTGCTCCTTCTGTGCGGATGGTGGCATTTCCATTGATCACCAGCAGTTTCAGCATTGAGGCCGAAACATAGACTGTCATTACCTCGTTATTGTCTGTATAACTGGCATTAATGGTCAGCCTGTTCTTTCTGACACGTGCGGAGAGGCGGTTAACCTCCCTGGTGGCACCGGTTACGAGAAGATTCTGACAGCTGTCTTCGACCAGTACAATGGTTACATTTCCCCAGACTTCAACCTGATTGAAGCTGGTAACAAAGGCTATTTCACGGGAAGTTGTATTCTCCGGAACTGGGGATGAAGTTTCAGCCCGCGAAGAAAACGTAAATGCGCAAAACGCGAGAGCGATGAATGATTTTCTGATTGACATTTGATAAGGTTTAATTATTTATTGAGGATAAGTTGTAAATCTAGTCTCAGCCGGGATTTGGAGGAAGAATTACTTAGCGAACGGTGGGAATCGGTGTACGAATGACATCTGTAGACTTAT
>JACMLD010000015.1 GCA_014379785.1 Chitinophagaceae bacterium | reverse complement strand
GTATTTCTACACACAGGGCGGCGGGAGCGCGTTCAATATGTATCTGATTTGCATGGGACTTGGATTCGGGGCCGGTATATCTGTTTTATACATCACCATGAGCGCTGAACAGTTTGGTACGAATATGAGGGCGACCGCGGCGATTTCGATACCAAATCTTGTCCGAGGATTTCTGCCACTGATCATTATTCTCTTCAAGTTTCTTCGTGCGCCGGAGGTTTTTAACAGCTATGTTACCGGCGCATGGATCACGGGACTGGTGGTGATAATCATCGGCTTTGTATCGGTGCTGTATACAAAGGAAACTTTTGCGAAGGAGTTGGATTTTGTGGAACGCTAGCCATTCCGAGCGGAGGCGGGTTGACAGTCATTTCGACCGAGCGGAGCGAGTGGAGAAATCCCCCACCGTTTCTCCGAGTAATAGCTGGGGACCCCTCGGCTGCGCTCGGGGTGACCGTCACCAAACCGATCAACAAATCAACAAATCAACCAATCAAGTGATCACCTACTCCGTCCTCAAACTCCTCGCGGGATTTGAAAGCGCCGCCTTCCACACCCTTATACTCAAAGTCAGCAAGGCAAAGGTCAATATCAGGCTGGCGGTCGCCGCAAATACCCACCAGCTCATGGTTGTCCGGAAAGCGAATCCCTCGAGCCAATAATGCATGGCCCAGGCAGCTACAGGAGCGGCGATCACAAACGCCAGCAAAACCAACTTTACAAAATCACCTGACAGAGTAGACACGATCTGAATGACCGAAGCACCAAGAATTTTTCTTACACCAATTTCTTTGGTTCTCCTGTTGGTCGTATAAATAACAAGCCCAAGCAAACCCAAACAACTTATCAGTATCATAAGACCTGTCGCCCAAACAAGCAGGCGCGACATATCACGGTCCTGTTTATAGAAGTTTGCGACTGTTTCATCAACGAAAGCATAGTTAAACTCACTGTCCGGATGCACCGCGCCATAGGCGTTACTGATTCGTTCGACGGATTTTTTGTACCGTTCAAGGCCAGACCCGGAAGATTTCAGCCGGATATGCAGGGTAGGCCCCTTACCGCCTGCAAAGACCAAAGGATCTACCGGAGACCGCATGGACTGCGCATGAAAATCTTTCATGACACCAACAATCGGGAGGCTCTCCCCATTAAAAATTAATTCCCGATTTATTGCGTCTCCGGGTTTTTGGAATCCCAGCATTTTGGCATACGTCTCGTTTATGAGAAATTCACTAAACTTTTCGGTGGTTCTTGGATTTCTTCCGGCGAGAAGATGCAAGTCATAGACCTTCAGGTAATTGGAATCTCCGAAGCGAAGCTGAATATTTGCCTTCAATTCTTCCTTACCCTTGAATTGAATATTGGCAAAAGCAACGCCCTGATCTGCCGGGCTCATAAATCCCGAACTCACAGTCTCTACTTCGGACATCAAACGGATATCGTTTATTAATTTATCATTCTTAACATCGGTCGTGTCACGCGGAAGTCCCAATGTAATGATTGCATGCTTACGAAATCCGAGATCCGCATTAATAGAATAACTGATTTGTTTGCCCACCAGCAGGGTTGCAATAATAAAAAACTGGGCGATGAAAAATTGCGTCACTGTAAGACTTTTTCTAATCCATGAACTACGCGTACCATTTGCGCCAGGATATGTCTGGTTTTTTAACACTCTCACAGGATTGAATCCCGACAGCAGAAGTGCCGGATAAATGCCGGATAAGAAACTTACAACCAGGCTGAGCAAAACCATAAACGCAATCAGGGACGGTTGCTTAAGAAAATCCATCTTCACCCCGTCTGGAATAAATCCAGAGAAGACTTTCAACAGCAACGGAGTGATTATCAGAGAAAGCACGGTAGCCAGACATGTGATCAATAAGGTTTCCGACAGGAACTGGCTTACCAGTTGGGCCCGCGAGCTACCCATGGTTTTACGTATGCCGATTTCCTTTGCGCGTTGTGCTCCCTGGGCAGTGGCGAGATTTATAAAATTGATGCATCCGAGCAAAAGCAGAAATCCTGCTACCGCCAAAAGCCCAAACAATATTTTCCGATCAGCAACCCTTGCACCAATCGAGGGATAACCAGCATTGAAATGTATGTCTGACAGTGGTTGCAGCCGAAATTTTATCGCTTTGATAAAGTCGGACGTGTTTGCTTTTGTATACTTTTTATACATCGACTGAATCTGAGATTCGATTTCACTGACTTTTTTCCCGTCATCGATTCTTACATACAATTGTGCATAAGCCATCCAGTCGTCCCAGACATTCATCATAAAATTTTTCTGCAAGGCGGTTTCCGATATGGTGGCAATAGAAATAAACTCCTCTCCATTGAAAACAGTTTTCTCGTTAAGATCTGCAACGACACCGACAACCGTTGTGCGTAAGTCTTTATTGTAAAGTATTTCACGGCCGACGATCTCAGGATTTTCGATCCCCGGGAAATATCTTTGGGCTTTGGATTCGGTGAGCACTACGCCAAAAGGTTTACCCATTTCCGCATTGCCGGCAAGCCATTTGTATTTTATCATCCCGAAATAGTCGGCATTGACAAAAACAACATTTTGCTGCTTCTTAAAAACAACCGGTTCGGCCTGTTTTTCCCGGGTCACGCTTACCTCCGCACTTGCATCTCCCTGAAATCTGAACAGCGGCACGATTTTATCAATCCCGGTGATTTCATGTGCGACCGCATCTCCCAGCGGTGCAGGCACTGCCGATGTCTTTCCGGAATTTATTCCCATGTCGATGTCCATCACAACCCGGTAAATATTCTCCCTCTTTTCTTCAAACCGATCAAAACTGTATTCATGATAAACGATCAGGAAAATCACCAGTGAAGCACTGATACCAATAGAAAGGCCGAGTATATGAATGAATGAAAAAGATTTGTTGCGGAGAAAATTTCGAAAAGCAGTTATGAAATAGTTCTTATACATC
>JACMLD010000133.1 GCA_014379785.1 Chitinophagaceae bacterium | reverse complement strand
TGTCAGATCCTGTATAAACCGTATTGCCCGTTCCCCAATATCCTACCAGTGATGCTTCGAGGTTATCGGTGATTTTGTAATACATCCCTCCTGAGAGACGAAAGTTGAGTGTATTGTTATTTACAACATCACTTTCCCTGTAACCGGTTCTTGAAACGAGTCCTGCCCTTGTTGTGTCAATATCAGCACGGTTTGCACTGAGATAGTTGTCTACCAAACCTGCAAACTGCGCTGCAGTAGGACCGCCAGCCACAGGGTTTGCTGCATATGCCTGCTTTGCCTGTATGCCAATCACGTCACGCAGAGGAAGGAAAACTCCTGGTGCTACCTGTGTAGGTGTTTTTCTGAATAGCGCATTCAAATCGCTGTTTGTCTCGTCTCCATAAACATTCACCCCATTGTAATTCGGATCAGTGAATCTGTCGCCCGCTTTTGTATTGCCATACTGATTGAGCGATGCATCACCTGCGAGATAATTGCTTTCATCCGTGGCTATCCAGTCCTTGGCCTGGATGAACTGAGCGCCCACTTTAAACGCAAACTTTGGTGTTACCACCTTTCCCCAACGAAATCCCCAGTCATAATAAGGAGATGGACTTGCGCGTTGTTTTTTATCAACGTGCATGATGCCCTGCTTTACCTGCAGGCTGAGTCCCTGGTATTTGAATGGATTTTTACTGTTGATCAGCAGCGTACCATTCATACCCCCCGGACCATATAGCGCCGATGATGCGCCGGCAAGCAGTTCCATATTATCAACATCCAATTCTGTTAGTCCGATAAACGCACCCACGGAGAAGTTCAGTCCCGGTGCCTGGTTGTCCATGCCATCTACCAACTGGTTAAACCGCGCGTTACCGCTGCCATTAAAACCCCTGGTGCTTGGTGTAGCATAAGTGAGACTTGAATACGTTACGTCTACTCCCTTGATAACCCTTAGTATATCGTAATAATTTGTTGCAGGCGTGTTTCTGATATTGGCTGAAGTAACCCTTTCAATAGAAACCGGCGACTCCAGTATCCGCTCCGGCACGCGGCTGGCAGATACTACCACTTCGGTTCCCAGGGTTGAAGAGGGTACAAAATCAACTTGTACAAATTCTGAAGGATTGTTTACCACAAGTTCCTTTGAATCAAAGCCGATGGAAGAAATGACGAGTGTGAATGGCGGTTTCTGACTGGTTGTAATTTTGAAATTTCCTTTATCGTCAGTGAAAGTACCGGTGGAAGTACCTTTGACAGCTACCGAGACCGCAGGCACCACATCGTTTGTGCCGCTGCTCCTAACGTTACCTGTAAGTGTGACTGTCTGCGAGAATGCAGTGAAAGATAGAAGAAAGCTTAGAACCATCACACCTAACGAACGACAGCTTTTTTTCATATAGTTAGTTTTTGATAAGCAATACAGGCAAAGTACAATTTACCCATTGTACGTAAAAATTTAATTTTTAGACAAATAGAGTGGTTTTGCCGGAATTTTGAGCGCCAGATTTGTGGCAAATCTTAATTTCGGCAAATGGAACATTTCAGTTTTCCCGGACAAACCGCATTTTACAGCGGAAAGGTGCGTGATGTCTACACTATTTACGACAAATTGCTCGTGATGGTGGCATCGGACAGGATATCTGCTTTTGATGTGATTCTGCCCCGTCCTATCCCTTTCAAGGGCCAGGTTTTGAACCAGATCGCTGCTTTCATGCTCAATGAATGCAAGTCAATTTGTCCTAACTGGCTGCTTGATACTCCTGCTCCCAATGTATCTGTTGGAAAAAGATGCGCCCCATTTAAAATTGAAATGGTTGTACGGGGCAATCTTACCGGGCACGCATGGCGCACCTATAATAATGGTACAAGAATTATATGCGGTGCGGAAATGCCTGATGGCATGCGCGAAAACGATTACTTCCCCTCTCCCATCATCACGCCTTCCACCAAGGCATCTGAAGGTCATGATGAAGACATCAGTAAAGAAGAGATCATCAGCCAGGGATTGGCCAGTGCGCAAGACTATGAAGTGCTCGAAAAATACGCCCTCGCATTGTTTGCAAAAGGAAAAGAAATTGCTGCCAGACAACAACTCATTCTGGTCGACACAAAATATGAATTCGGAAAAATCGACGATACGATTTATCTCATGGATGAAATTCACACCCCTGACTCCTCCCGGTATTTTTATGCTGAAGGATTTGAAGAGCGCCAATCAACAGGCGAACGACAAAAACAACTCAGCAAAGAATTCGTAAGAGAGTGGCTGATTGCAAACAATTTCATGGGACAGCACGGACAGACAGTTCCTGAAATGAAGGATGATTGGGTAGATGTGATCTCTAAAAGATATATCGAGTTATATGAAAAGCTGATCGGAAAAACTTTTGTACCGGAGACTCTCAGTCACAAGGAAACAGAAAAACGCATTTGTGACGTACTGGATAAACGAATTGACGAGTATACCTGCTAAATAAGAAAACCCCGGATTCGGGGTTTTCTTATTTGCTGATATAATGTTTTATGGAAGCTTGTTTGCAATCGCAAGATTTCTCTGGTTCACCAGATCATTCATCACGTTTACAGTTTCATCAAGATAAATATCATTCTGAAGACCTTTCAACCAGGCTTTGAAACGCTCGTCCTTATCCTTGTCGTTTGCATATTTGTTTACATCCGCAGGAAGAGCCGTAACATCCAATTCCTTGGCCAGTTTATTAAGAGACTCCAATTGTTTGACAGTAGCATCCACTTTTTTCTTCTCTTCACGATACTTGTTGATTCCAAGAGAATAAACTTTGTCGTTTTCTCTTGCGAGCCACTCAGTATTCGTCTTGATCAGTTTGAATGCCGGATTATTGGCAGTTCTGACAGTGCTGTTGTTTCTCAGTGAATTCATTTCAACTCCATATTTCCATGTGCTGTAGTCAGCTTTCTGAATCTCATCCCATGGCAATGCATCTTTTTCGTCTTTTTCACGAAGATTGGAATACTCGTAAAGATCAGGCAGAACAATGTCTGACGCCACACCACGAAGCTGAGTGCTTCCTCCATTGATTCTGTAAAATTTCTGCAGCGTAAGTTTTACTGTTCCCAGTTCGCTGTTCGCTGTCATGAAACCAAGGTCTTTGTCAAGACCAATATTTCTCTGGACGGTACCCTTTCCGTAAGTAGTGGTACTACCAATGATGATCCCTCTTTTGTAATCCTGAATTGCTGCGGCAAATATCTCTGACGCAGAAGCGCTGAATTCGTTTACCATCACTGCCAGCGGACCATCGTACAATACGGTACGGTCGCGGTCGCGGAGAATACTTGGTTTGCCATCGCGATCTTTAACCTGAACGATCGGACCTTCTTCTACAAAAAGACCAACCATTTTCACCACATCATAGAGTGAACCACCACCATTGTTGCGAAGGTCCATGATGATGCCATCTACTTTTTCTTCTTTGAGACGATTGATTTCCTTTGCTACATCATCGGCACAACGGCGACCTTTCGGGTCATCAAAGTCTGCATAAAATTCCGGAAGATAGATAAACCCGATTTTTGACTTGCCATTCGAAACAATACTGCTGCGGGCAAATGTTTCATCCTGTACGATCTCATCGCGGATGAGCGTGATGACTTTCAGCGAGCCGTCGGTTTTCTTGACCGTGAGTCGGACTTCGGTCCCTTTTTTACCTCTTATTATCTTGACAGCATCCTGCACGTCATATCCTGTAAGATCTACGGGCTCGGCTTCTGCCTGTGCAACTTTTACAATCAGGTCGCCTACGGTCAGCTCTCCGCTTTTCCATGCTGGACTTCCTGTAAGAATAGAAGCGATCTTGATTCCGCCTTCCTCCTGACGGAGAGAAGCACCGATACCATAAAACTTACCACTCATCTCTTCATCAAAATATCTTTTATCTACCGGTGGAAAGTAATCAGTGTGCGGATCAAGCGAACTGGTAATTGTATTCACAAAAAGATTGAATCTCTCTTCGTCGGTGAATTTGAATTTGTATCTGTCGAATGTTTTGTTCATGATGCGAAGGACTCTGTCGCGCGCATCTTTTTCGAGATCTTCATTTGAACGGACAACATATCCTGCTTTTCCTTTATTCTTGTCCTGAACATCCATCAAATCCACATAACGGACAAGGGTGAGGTATTTGAGACGTTTGCGCCAGAATTCTTTTCTATCTGTTTCATTTTTTGCGAATTCGCGTTTTGTCGGATCGCCCACCAGGGTTTCATCAGCGGTAAAGTCAAATGGCTTAGAAAGAATTTCTTTGTATAGCGCTTCGGCTTCCGGCATTCTTTTTTTGAAAACTTCTGATACAGCCGGAACAAAACTTACTGAGGCTCCAAGAATTTCATCATCGATCCTGGTCTCAAATTTTTTCAATTCCTGAATATCGGATTGAAGGAACATAGATTTGTCCTGATCGACCGTTGCGAGATATTTCTTAAAAATCTCGCGGCTGAAATTGTCGTTGAAAGTTTTTGGACTGTAGTGAACCTGTTCCAGCATTTCACCTACATTATGCAGAATCTTATCATATTTTGTCGGCGTGTTATTGCCTCCGCCACCAGTGCCCATACTGCGAAAAGCAATGAAAACACCAGCTACCATCACTAACAGCAGCACAGGAATACTTCTTCTACTAAACATAAATTGTATAAATTTTTGCATTGAAGTAAAATTAACGATAAAACGCCTTGGTTGTTGCCTGCGAAAACGACAATTAACAGCGCATTTGGGAAAGGCAATTTTGGTGCCGTAAGCGGCGGAAAGCCCGTTTTAGATAACGGTTAATTGGTTGAAATGTTGGATAGTTGATTGGTTAAATGGTTGATTAGTTCGGTAGCCGTCACCTCGAGTGAAGCGAAGCGGAACCGAGAGGTCCCCACCGCTGTCTGGGTGCCGTCACCTCGAGTGAAGCGAAGCGGAACCGAGAGGTCCCCCACCGCTGTCAGACAAACCTGATTAAAAAAGAAGGGGATCTCTCCACCCGCTCCGCTCCGCTGACGGAGTCGAAATGACCGAAAAAAAGCCTCCAGAAAACCTGGAAGCTTTGGCGGGTGATCGAGGGGTCTCGAACCCCCGACCCTCAGAACCACAATCT
>JACMLD010000004.1 GCA_014379785.1 Chitinophagaceae bacterium | reverse complement strand
TCGGGAAATTGTAGTAGTCCCACGGAAAAACAATATTGTACACATCCGCTGTATTGGCTGTCACGCAAAAAAGTCTTGTCACACCACCCTGCCGGGCTCCGGCCATGGAAAAAATGGTTTGAGAAGCCGGAATGCCAGTGGTTGCCAGAACCGAAAAAGAAGAGCCACCGTTTGAGGATACCAATAGTCCCTCATTGGTACCGATATAAATATTAGCCGATTCAAAAAAGACACCACCCACAGCCAGACCGGAGCCGCCGGAAGCAGTTCTGACGAGCGTAAAAGTCTTGCCGGTGTCATTTGAAAAATAAAGTCTGTCGTAGTATCCGAGAACAATTCTTGCCGGGTTGTCATAGTCAGCCTTCAACGAAAAAACATCTTCGCCGTCGAGCGGATTGCCAGGCACTGCTGCCCAGCTATTGCCACCATTGATGGTTCTGACAGCATAATTGATATTGCCATCATTGGCGATGCAATAAGCGATATTGCTGTTATTGGTAAACTCGTAAGTGGAAATATTTCCAACCTGCAATTTCGAAAAAGGAACCTGTTCATAACTGTTACCGAAATCAGTGCTGTGGAAAAGCTGACTCATGTCGCAGGTAACATAAAACTCATTGTCATTTGCGGGGTTGATGGTCGGAAAGAAAAGACTCCCGCCACCTCCCGGGCCACGTGGCTGCCATGTTGCGGGCTGGGCAAATGATATTGAAGCGAATAAGAAAGGAATGAGTGATTGCAGAAATAAAATGCGAAGCAATCTGTTTTTCATAAGGCAGGTTTTATTGGATTGGTTTCAGCATTTTTATGCAAAAACTTGACCAAATTTGAACCAATAGCAAAAAAAATGGCCCCGTTTCCGGGACCATTGCAGGGTTTAAAAGGGTTGGTATCAAAAATATTCGAAGGTCAGTCTGGTTTCTCCATCGTTGGATGTCAATGGATAACCTGCGCTGTCGTATGTATAAGTAGTAGTGACTGTTTGATCGAACTGCGAGCCGGGGAATTCGTATTTCGCGGAAAGCAATTCATTTTTTGAAGCAAACTGCAGAGAAAAACCTGCGTGGTCAAGCACCCATTTAGAAATAACAGGGAATGCTGGTTTTTTGGTTCCGAACGTAAAATCCGCTGCAAAGAAATCGCTGTTCTCTGAAACTACCTTTGTGAGGTTGCCATTTGTGTATGTCATCACAAAATCCAATTCAAGATCCGACTGAGTCATATTGAGATGAATCTTTGACACCTGGTTATTGGCAACGGTGTAGGTCAGGATATCATCTTCGATGAGATCGTCCGGCTGGCCGCCATTGATTTCCCAGCTTTTGAATGTGCCGGATACCGGAACGCCATTGGCATAGGTGTAGGTATAAATGTTTTTGAAATCAGATTCACTTTCTTCCACCTTTGTAACATTGCCTGCGGCATCGTAAGTGAAAAATGTTTTATCAACATTGTCTGAACTGATCATTGACTGCAGTTTTTTTGCTGCGTCGTAGGTGAGGGTGTAAACTGTTGTGACATTGTTTTCAACTTTTGTCACTTTCTTCAACAATTTGGTCGCGTTGTCAGGCTTTGGCGCGTCATTGTCTTTTTTGCACGATGCAAGGAGGGCAACGGCCATGCTTGCGAGGAGAACGATTTTTTTCATAAAAAAAGTTTGATGGTATTTTTTTCCTCTGTTTGTGAGGTTTCCGGGCGCAATATTAAAACCGTTGTGCGCACGAACGGTAGCCAGAAGGAATGAGTTGTGATTTTTGCTACATGAATTGTAATTGGGATGTCCCGACTGTTTACCTTTGCCAGATGCGGATTCTATGGAAATATTTAAAAGCGCACAGGCCATTGCTTTTGTTTTCATTGCTACTCGCAGCAGTTGCTCAGCTGCTGAATCTGATTGATCCAATTATCTTCGGAAAAATCATAGACGACTACGCCAATAAAAAAGATTCACTGCCAAGGGAGGAACTGGTAAATGGAGTGCTTTTCTGGCTTGCCGTTGCCATTGGTGTGGCATTACTGGCCAGGATTGCGAAAGCATTTCAGGAATTTACAACGCGACTTGCCGTTGCCAAATTCGGCATGCAGATATTCAACGACGGCCTCCGGCAGACCCTGCGATTGTCCTTCCAGGAATTTGAAGAAAGCCGCAGTGGTGAGGCGTTGTCAGTTCTTCAAAAAGTAAAAACCGATACCGAACGCTTTGTAAACTCTTTCATCAATATTCTTTTTTCATCACTTGTTGGAATCAGCTTTCTCATTTGGTACAGCATAACAAAAAACTGGTTACTCATTCCCGTTTTCGTGATTGGAATCCTTGTTCTTGGTTCCATGACCGGTTTATTGTCGAAAAAAATCAAGACCATACAACGGTCTATCAATCGTGAGACGAACAAAATGTCGGGTGTGATAACCGAGAGCCTCCGGAATATTGAACTCGTCAAAAGTCTCGGACTCACCTTCCCGGAAATAAGGAGACTGCGTGGCCAGACGCAGAAAATATTTGACCTGGAAATGGTGAAAGTAAAAAAGGTCAGAACACTTTCTTTTTTGCAGGGAACGACGTTGAACCTTTTGAGGCAGTCTATCCTCTTCATTCTTCTCTGGCTGATATTTCGCGATGTTCTCACGACCGGTGAGTTGATAAGTATGCAGTTTATTTCAACCATCATTTTTGGCCCGCTGCAGGATCTGGGCAATATCATTTTACAGTACCGGGAAGTGGAGTCATCCATTCATTCTTTCGATATCCTGATGCATAAGCCGGTGGAACAAAGACCGGAAAATCCGGTTGACATCGGCGACCTGCGAAACCTGCGGTTCGATAAGGTTGTATTTCATCACAAAACGGCTTCATTCAATGCCATTGACGGAATTTCTTTTGATGTGAAAACCGGCGAAACGATTGCTTTTGCGGGTCCATCAGGTTCGGGCAAGTCTACACTCGTGAAGCTGCTTGTTGGCCTTTATAAACCTGTCAGCGGATTCATCTCATTCAACAATGAAAGTTCAAGTGACATTCGGTACAATGAATTGCGGCGTCAGATCGGATTTGTCACGCAGGACACCCAATTGTTTGCCGGCACCATCCGCGAGAATCTTGCCTTTGTAAAACCGGAGGCTACCGATGAAGAAATCACTGCCGCACTGGAAAAAGCTTCGATCGGTGCGCTGTTGGCGAGATCGCCGCAGGGTATTCATACGCTTCTCGGAGAAAATGGCATGAAACTTTCTGGTGGAGAAAAACAGCGTATCTCCATTGCAAGAGCCTTGCTGCGGCATCCGAGGTTATTGATATTTGATGAAGCCACCTCGGCGCTGGATTCCATCACCGAGGAAGACATCACCAATACCATCCGGGAAATCTCTACCAGCCGGGACCAGATCACGATCCTGATTGCTCACAGACTTTCAACCATCATGCATGCCGATGTAATTTATGTTTTGGAGAAAGGCAGAATGGCCGAAGTGGGTACACATGATCAGCTGCTTGGACAAAAAGGTCTTTATTATGCCATGTGGCGACAGCAGGTGGGAGAACGACGAGATTTGTCGATTCGGAAAACCAAGGCAGGTGAAACACTCGTAAATTCAGAAAATATCGAAGACGATTCGAACCAAAAAAACAACGAGCCGTTAATAGATCTTCAATGATAAAGATTTTCTCCTTATACATTGCTCTTTTGTCTATCGTGGCCGGCGCCGGTTCCTGCGCATTTACCCCGAAGACAACCCGTACAATGCTTGCAAAGGCAGAGGGGCAGCAATTCGATATGATCATCGTGCCGGGCATTCCATTTGATAACGGAAAATGGGACCGCACTATGAAAGCCCGTGTTTACTGGTCGAAATACCTGTTCGACAAAGGCATTGCGAAAAATATCATGTACTCCGGATCTGCTGTGTACACTCCTTACTTCGAAGCTTCGGTAATGGCGTTGTATGCAGAAGCGCTCGGAATTCCCAAAGAAAACATATTCACAGAAACAAAAGCTGAACATAGCTCAGAGAATATTTACTATGGATTTCACAAAGCGCGCCAGTTGGGATATAAAAGAATTGCAGTAGCTACAGACCCTTTCCAGGCAAAGCTGATGAAAAAGTTCGCGCGCAAAAAAGTGAGTAGTGACATCACCATCATCCCCATTGTTTTTGATACGCTTAAAGCAATGGAAGCAGCCATGATCGACCCCCCGATAAATGCCGCGTCTGCCTTTCAGGAGAACTTTGTTTCGATAAAAAAACGCGAAGGTTTCTGGAAGCGGTTTCGTGGCACGATGGGCGCGTGGATAGATACAAGCGCTTACAGGTAGCCGTTAGTTGGACTTCAGAAAGGCCGATACTTCTTTTTTAAATATTTGCAGTTCCTGTATATGCGGTATATGTCCGACTCCGGGCAATTCTATCAAAGTACTGTTTCTGATCTTTCTGTTCAGCGCCTTTCCCAGTGAGGGATATTGTCCGTATTTTTTTTGAAGAACCTGCGAAAGTTTTGCCTTACCGATGATGGTCCTGTCTTCCTGTCCAATGATAAGCAGGGTCTTCAAGGTCAGTGAATCAAATTCATAAAAAACAGGCTGCTCGTAAATCATGCGGTACGTGAGGGCGTTTACATGCGCGATGGTTTTAAAATCCGGGTCCTTGAGTGCTTCTGCCTGGGATTGCACCAGGGGCTCGTATGCTGGCTGCCAGACAGGGTAGTAGCTTTGCTGGTACTTTTTATAAGATTCATAGGTCGCGGATTCTTCAGCTTTGATGAGTGAATCGATGTGCTGGTCGGGTACAAAGAGTCGGTAGTCTTCAAGGCCAATAGGATTTTCGAGAATCAGTCGGTCTGCCATCTCTGGATACATTCTGCAAAATCTTGTGGCCAGCATGCCGCCCATGGAATGGCCGATGATGGTTGCCTTTGATATCTTCAGCGTGTCGAGCAGTATTTTTGTATTCCTCGCAAGAGAGTGAAAACTATAGTGGATAAGGGGTTTGTCCGACTTCCCCCATCCTACCTGGTCCGGCACTACCACGCGAAATCCTTCGGCAGTGAGGAATTCGATCACGTCTTTCCAATAAAACCCATTGAAATTTTTGCCATGAAAAAGAACAGCCGTTTTTCCGTTTGGTTTTGCTGGCCGGACGTCCATAAAAGCCATGCGAAAATTTTTTCCTTCTGCTGAAAGACTCAAAAATTTTGTTTCGTGTGGGTATTGCTGGGCCGCCGCGCTGAGACAAATGAGCGCGGGTATGAGAAGTTTGAGCATCTTGTCCTTTTTTTTACTTTGGGGTGCAATTTGCATACCGTCTGAGTGGTATCGATTTTGCATCTCGGGTGTCATGAGCAGCTCATTTGATATTAATCTGTCGCACGACGGAAGAGATTATAAAGGATGGGTCAGACCGTCCGCCAGACTTTCCGAAGCCGGACTGCCGGTCTCGTATCATGTGGTGCTGAACGATACGCTTTTCGGAAACCTGTCTATTCAGAACGACATTTGGGTGGTCGATGAGCAGCGACCGGCTTCGCTTACCCAGGCACTCGGGCAGATAATTCAATCATTTTTAGACGAAAAACGAAAGATCTGTTAACCTTTGACGGGCTTCGTACATTTGGAGGGCAATTTGCGACTTGAATATACAAGCGATGCTCATGAAAAAATGTCTACCTGTTTTTCTTTTCCTGCTGGCTTTCTCTGCTCTCCGTGCGCAGAAAGTCGACAGCATTTATTTCAACCTGTATACCGACAGTCTGAAAAAAGGGACACACAATTACATCAATATCGATGGCAAATGCAGCAATGGCTCCTGGCTACCACTTACTGCAAAAGAGATCTTATTTGTTTGCGATTCAGGAAAATTTGAGGGAAACAGTTTGTTTATCGACCGGAATTTTGCCGGCGAAAAAGTAAATATCAGGGCAACACTCAAAAGCAACCCTGCGGTTGTGAAGGAGATGGTGATATACATCAAGAAGAAGGAGGACAATGAGCGTCTGAAGACTCCGGATGAGATCTTCCAGGAAACCAGCAAGCCCAAATCCCGCCGCGGATAAGATTACATTTTTTTAGCGTCTTCGAGGAATTTCGCCAGACCAATGTCTGTGAGCGGGTGCTTCAGCAATCCAAGAATGGATTCAAGTGGACATGTGCAGACATCAGCTCCGGCTTCGGCACATTTTACGATGTGGAGAGCGTTTCTGATAGAGGCTGCGAGAATCTGGGTATCAAATTCCTGCAGTGCGTAGATATGTGCGATCTGTGCAATCAGTTCAACTCCGTCCCATGAGCTGTCGTCTATCCGGCCGATGAAAGGAGACACGTAGGTGGCACCTGCTTTGGCTGCAAGGATAGCCTGACCAGCTGAAAAAACAAGTGTGCAGTTTGTTTTGATTCCGTTGTCGGTAAACCATTTTATTGCCTTCACGCCATCTTTTATCATCGGCACTTTCACGATGATATTTGGGTGAATGGCAGCCAGCTTTTTACCTTCTTCAACGATGGTATTGAAATCGGTGGACAGCACTTCGGCGCTGATATCACCGTCCACTATTTCGCAGATTGTCTTGTAATGTTTTGCAATGGCTTCTTCTCCTTTGATACCTTCCTTGGCCATCAGACTCGGGTTGGTGGTCACACCATCGAGGATACCGAGTTCATTTGCTTCTTTTATCTGAGCGAGGTTGGCTGTATCAATAAAAAATTTCATACGCTGATAATTGGGGTCTTCCGGCAGAAGGGGAAAAAAAAGGCAGGCTACTCACATCGCACCGCTACAACCACTTGTCCTTGCTGCCTTCCGGCCCTGGGGAGGTTCAGCAGGAGCTGGTCGTGTAAGACCTGCCGGGCGCAAAAGTAAGGACAAAAAATTATGAACCGAAGAAAATTTATAATTTTTCGAATGTATAATCGTAACGCAGGACTGTAGTGATTGTGAGCGTATTGCCATTCAGGCGAAAAGCGGGATTTCTGCAGGGAAAGGATGACTGGAGGCCGCAAGACATCAGCATTGTTCCGAAAGATCCGCCCCAGGTATCTTCGGCAACCTTGGTGCTGGCGAAACTCTCAAAAAGGATCGTGGTATCATTTTGAATCTTGTAAATCCCGTTTGAATAGTGATTTACGATCGTATTGGCTGAAAATCGGCCGTGGTCAAATGTGATCACGACGTTGCGCGTTGCGGAAGCAGACGGAATCGCAAAGGTATCCGGACCCTTGTCGTACACTTTTGTCATCTTCCAGCTTCCATTGAGTCCGGGCGCTGCATCTGAGAAAGAATCGTTGTCACGGCTGCAGGATCCGATGGTGATGATCGCAGCAGCGAAAGCGTAAATGAAGATTTTAGGCATGCTATAAGTGTCGGTTGAAATGCTGACAAAAAGGGGTGGAAAAACGTTGCTTTCCGCTGTTTTTTTATTACCTTTGCCCACTTTCGAAATCATGCCGTAACATGATGACAAACCCGGGCATGCGGCAAAATATAAATTCAATTTAACAGATGAAGCTTTCCCAGTTCCGATTTGATCTTCCCCTCAACCTTATCGCTCAATTGCCAACAAAGAAACGTGAAGACAGCCGCCTGATGGTTATTCACCGCCACACAGGTCAGATTGAAAACAAACATTTCCGCGATATTCTCGATTATTATAACGACAAGGATGTTTTTGTTGTAAACAATACAAAGGTTTTCCCCGCCCGTATGTACGGTCGCAAGGAAAAGACCGGTGCAAAGATCGAGGTTTTTCTTTTACGTGAACTGAACAAGCCAAACCGCCTCTGGGATGTAATTGTTGATCCCGCAAGAAAGATAAGAGTAGGCAATAAATTGTATTTTGGAGAGGCTGACGAACTGGTGGCTGAAGTCATCGACAATACTACGAGCCGCGGCCGTACTATTCGTTTTCTCTGGGATGGCACTGACGATGAATTCAGAATGGTGCTTGAAACCCTTGGCGAAACTCCTTTGCCAAAGTATATCAAACGCAAACCGGACGAAGACGATAAAGAGCGCTACCAGACTGTTTACGCAAAGCATGAAGGTGCCGTTGCTGCACCAACTGCCGGTCTGCATTTCAGCAAAGAACTTATCAAAAGACTTGAAATAAAGGGTGTCCGTTTTGCAGAAGTAACATTGCATACAGGTCTCGGCACATTCAGACCAATTGAAGTAGAAGATCTCAGTAAGCACAAGATGGATGCCGAGTATTATCATATTGACGACCATGCCTGCAAGATCGTCAACAAGGCAAAAACAGAAGGACACCGTATCTGCTCTATCGGCACCACCACCATGCGGGCAATGGAGAGTTCCTTTACGGCAGAAAAGTTATTGAAACCTTCTGAGGGCTGGACCAATCACTTTATACATCCTCCTTATCAGTTCAACATTGCAGATTCGCTGGTTACAAATTTTCACCTGCCGAAGACAAGCCTGCTCATCATGACCTGTGCATTTGCAGGATATGATCTGACGATGGAGGCTTACAAAAAAGCTATCAAGGACAAGTATCGTTTTTTCAGTTATGGTGATGCCCTGATGGTCATCTGATGTATGAAAACAATTATTGCAGTTTTATTGGCCACCGCATTCTCCTTACACGTCAACGCACAGGAAGAATTTCCTTTGTACCAGGGTTCGGTTCCTGATTCAAAAATAAATACTGTAAACGAACTTCAGGAACGGGGTGCTGATGGAAGGCTGCGGATTTCAAAAACCACCGCTCCTACCCTTACTGTGTTCAGACCCGAAGGTGTTAAGCCAAATGGAATGGCAGTAATTATCTGTCCTGGTGGCGGCTACAGGTATACCTCCATTTCTCATGAGGGATTTGATGTGGCGAAGGAAATGGCGAAATGGGGTATTACAGCTTTCGTGCTGAAGTACCGGCTTCCGGATGATTCGATTATGGTGGACAAATCCATCGGCCCTCTTCAGGATGCGCAAAGAGCGATTCAGATTGTGAGAGAAAGAGCAGGTGAATGGAAACTGCAGAAAGATAAAATCGGCATAATGGGTTTTTCCGCCGGTGGACATCTTGCTTCTACAGCAGGAACTCATTTTACAAATACGGTTATAAAAAACACCAGGAAAACAAGTCTCAGACCTGACTTTCTGATTTTGATTTATCCTGTGATCAGTTTTAGCGACAGCCTTGCACATAAGGGGTCGAGAACAAGTCTCATCGGCGAATCTCCTTCGCCTGAGTTGCTGAATGCATATTCTAACGAGAAGCGCATTACAGCCAAAACACCCAGGAGTTTCCTGGTCCATGCAAAAGACGACAAGACCGTCAGGTATCAGAACAGCGTTTTGTTTTACGAAAAATTGCAGGAGTTTAAAATCCCATCAAAGATTTATTTGTACGAAAAGGGCGGCCACGGATTTGGAATGAATAATTCCACTTCGGATGTGAAGTGGATGGATTTGTTGAGGGAGTGGTTAGGGATCAGTTGATTGGTTGACTGTCATTTCGATTCCGTCCCGAAGGGACCGGGTCGAGAAATCTCCCGCTATTACTCAAGGTGTCTCAACTACGGCCGGCCGGGGATTCCTCCACTCCTCTTCGCTGCGCTCAGCGTCGGTCGGAATGACGCCCCCCGCCCAATACCACAAAGCCTGGCATTCTCAGCCAGGCCCTGTCTCTACTAACCGGAGTGGTTATAGTAATTTAAATGATTCGAGGAATTTTGTATTGAAGTCTCCGCTCCGGAAACGTTCGTCCTTCATCAATTGCAGATGAAACGGAATGGTTGTCTTAACGCCCTCTATCACATACT
>JACMLD010000132.1 GCA_014379785.1 Chitinophagaceae bacterium | reverse complement strand
GGAACCTACGATTCAAGAAAAGACACCCGTAAGGCTTTGAAAGATTTGATGGATGACAGCTACGAGACTGATGCAGAAAGCGAAGGCGACAGAAGGCCTGAACTCTTCGGAGCTACCCTGAAACCATCAGGTACGCTCGGTGTTGGTCTTGCAATTAAACTCAGCAAAAGAATCAACCTTGCACTTGAAGAAAGATTCACCATCGTAAAAACGGACTTGCTCGACGGACAACGCTGGCAGGAACAGCCATGGGGCGATGCAGCCCTTTCCCCAGACTACGATTCTTACAACTTCGTGTCTCTCGGACTTAACATCAACCTTGGCGCTAAGGCTACAGAGCCACTCTGGTGGGTTAACCCGCTGGACTATGCATACAACGAAATCAACGCTCCGCGTCACATGAAACTGCCAAAACCAGTTTTGGATGACGCAGACGGAGATGGTATCACTGACCAGTTCGACCAGGAGCCAAACACTCCAAGCAACGCACCTGTTGATTCTCACGGTGTAAGCAAGGATACAGATGGTGATGGCGTTCCGGATATGAAGGACAAAGAACTTATCACTCCAACACAATGTCAGCCAGTTGACGCTGATGGTGTAGGTAAATGCCCTCCTCCTGATTGCTGCAATACAATCGATTCTCTTATAAAGAACGGCCTTATCGGTGGAAACCGTCAGGGTTGTGGTATCGGTGACTTGCCAAGTCTTTCATTCTCAGGACGTTCAGTAGTACTCAGCAACGATGCAAAAGCAGTTTTGACCGGAGTAGCTGACAAACTGAGAAACAATCCAAACTGCCGTGTTGCAGTTATCGGATACGGTGAAAGCAGCAAATCAGCTCAGCAGCTCAGCTGGGATAGAGTAAATGCTGTAATCAAGCACCTGGTTGAAAAAGAAGGTATCAGCGAAGACCGCTTTATCTTCAAATACGGCCAGGGCGAAGGCGACGGCAACACAGTTGACCTCAGAGACGGTACAGGTGAAGAAGGACCGAACACAGTTCCGGCTCCACATCCAAACCTCAGAAACAGAAGATAAACGCGCTTTTTGCTCAATAACTATAAACCCTCCCGCACTTTGGGGAGGGTTTTTATATTATCATTAACGAGCCGGTTTTGGAACCCCGATAATTTCCCTTGATTTTTGCCCAAAAGCATTAACTTTGCCCACCTTTATGAGATTTATCGTCGTTTTATTTTTACTGGCTTTCACCGTTTCAGGATGCTCAAAATTCGCCAAGGTGCAGAAGAGCAAAGACTATGAATATAAACTGAAAATGGCTGACCAGTATTACGAGAAGAAAAAGTTCAATTTCGCCCAGCAACTTTACGAAGAGCTCTTTCCTATATTTAAAGGCACAGACAGGTTTGAAGATTTGTATTATAAATACGCTTATTGCGCCTATTATCAGCGGGATTATATGAGTGCTGAAAATTTGTTCAAAAGCTTCACCGAAGTTTTTCCAAACAGCAAGTACTCGGAAGAAATGGATTATATGCGCGCATATACCTATTTCAAACAATCGCCAAAGGTTGAACTGGACCAGACAAACACCTCGAAGGCCATCGGTTTTATGCAGGCTTTCATCAATACACACCCGGGTTCTTCAAGGATCAAGGAAGCCACTGAGATCATCGACCAATCAAGGGTGAAGCTTGAACAGAAAGAAGCAAAAAGCGCAGACCTTTATTTTCAACTGGGACAGTTTAAAGCCGCTGCTGTGGCCTATACCAACCTGATGAATAATTTTCCGGATTCAGAAAAAGGGGACACTTACAAACTCCAGGTCATTAAGTCATACTATGAATACGCAGCAATGAGCGTGGACGAAAAAAAGGAAGAAAGATATCAGAACGTGGTGACCGAATACAATGATTTCGCTGACCGTTTTCCGGAAAGCAAATTGCTGAAAGACGCAGAAAGATTTTCGAGTTTATCTCAAAACAACATTAAAAATTTACAGAATGAGCAAGTTAAGAAGGCAGCTTAGTGCAGGCACAACAAACGTGGTCGAAACAAAAGCACTGATGGATATCAAGGCCAAGACGGGCAATCTCTATGAGTCTATCGCCATCATAGCTAAAAGAGCCAACCAGATCAATATTACGCTCAAAGAAGAACTCCATAACAAACTCGAAGAGTTTGCAAGTCATACCGACAGCCTGGAAGAGATTCACGAGAACAAAGAACAGATCGAGATTTCAAAAGCTTACGAGCGCATGCCAAACCCGGCCCTGCTCGCAACTACCGAATTCATGGATGACAAAGTTTACTATCGGAAAAACGAAGACAACCTCTTCGCATAATTGTATCCAATACATTTTTCAAAAGCGACGCAGCAATGCGTCGCTTTTGTCATTTCGACCGAGCGCAGCGAGTGGAGAAATCCCCAGCCGGCCGGAGTCGCGAGCATTGATCGTGATTTCTCCCTTCGGTCGAAATGACATAATTTTAGATCATGCTTAATGAAAAGAAGATCCTTCTCGGTATAACCGGAAGCATAGCCGCATACAAATCTATTCTCCTCGTGAGACAACTGGTAAAAGCAGGGGCAGAAGTAAAAGTGATAATGACCCCATCAGCAAAGGATTTTGTATCACCACTCACACTTTCCACACTTTCAAAAAATCCCGTTCTCATAGACCTGTTCGCAGAAAATTCATGGGCGAACCATGTCATGCTCGGCAGATGGGCAGATGTAATGCTGATAGCACCGTTGAGCTGCAATACACTTGCAAAGATGTCAATAGGTCTTTGCGACAATTTGCTGATGGCCTCTTACCTCTCGGCTACCTGTCCGGTTGTGGTGGCGCCGGCGATGGATGAAGACATGTGGCATCACCCCACGACAAAAGATAATCTACAAAAACTCACCTCGCACGGCGTAAGCATCATTCCTGTCGGGAAAGGCGAACTCGCCAGCGGACTCTACGGAGACGGAAGAATGGCGGAGCCGGAAGAAATCATTCAATACCTCGATACACATTTTTTTTTGAACCACGACCTCCAAGGTAAAAAAGTGCTCGTCTCTGCCGGCCCTACCAACGAACCCATTGACCCGGTTCGCTTCATTGGCAATCATTCTTCTGGCAAACTGGGTATTGCACTCGCCGAAGAGCTCGCCCGACGAATGATTGCCAATGAAGCGAACCGGGTCAATGG
>JACMLD010000131.1 GCA_014379785.1 Chitinophagaceae bacterium | reverse complement strand
TTATAAAACCACGCTGAAACCTGCAGCCGCTGCGCCCCCGAAACCACTGCTGCCAAAAGGACCCAGCGCGCAGGAGAATCTTGGAAAAGCCTCGCCCAGCCGAACTTTTCAGGATCTTATAAAAACGCCGTATGATGAAGATCTTTTTGCTTTTTATGCCACTGCGCAACTGGTAAAAAATACAGCCGGTGTAGAAACGGCTATCGGCAAACCAGCCATCGTCACATCAATGGTGTTGTCACCTGATAAAAAGTACATGCTGACAAGAACGGCACACAAGCCTTTCTCATACCTTGTTCCGGCCTTTGGCTTCAATGCCACCGTTGATATCCAGGACATGACGGGCAAGCAGGTCAAACTGCTGGCAGAATTGCCTTCTTCTGAAAGTTCCCCTTCAGGGTTTGACAACGTTCAAAACCAGCCTAGAGGATTCGACTGGAGAGATGATGAACCGGCTACCATCACCTGGTGTCAGCCACTTGACAGTGGTAAAATAAAAAACAAAATGGATTTTCACGATGCGGTCTACGCATTGGCTGCACCGTTTACCGGCGGACAAAAAGAACTATTCAAAACTGAAATGCGTTTCAGAGGTATCACATGGGGTGACGAAAAAATTGCACTCGTCAATGAAGGGCTGACTGGCAAACAGGTTACACGCACCAGCCGCTATACTCCGTCGACAGGCACCGTTGAAAAACTATTTGAAAGAAATACCACGGACGCTTACAGCAATCCAGGGTTTCCCGTGATGCATAAAAATAAATATGGCCGGCAGGTTATACAAACCATCGACAATGGCACAAAACTGCTGATGAACAACGCCGTGGGAAGTTCACCGAAAGGCGATCTTCCATTCCTCGCAAAATTTGATCTGAGCTCAAAAAAATCAGACATCATCTGGCGAAGCACAGAAGGAAACTATGAAGTTGTGACAGATTTGGTAGACGCAGAAAAACTGATACTTCTTACGAGGAAAGAAAGTCAGAAAGACGTTCCGAACTACTACCTGAAAAATCTTTCTGCAAACAGTTCCGTTGCGATCACGGCATTTACAAATCCTTATCCATCGCTGGAAGGTATCAGCGTGCAGAAGGTATCTTACAAACGCGCAGATGGCGTGGATCTTACGGGAGATCTATATCTGCCAAAGGGTTATGATTCAAAAAAAGATGGTCAGCTTCCACTTCTCATCTGGGCATATCCAAGAGAGTTTAATTCCGCTGCCGATGCTGCGCAGATACGTGGATCAAAAGACCGTTTCACAAGCATTGCCGGCGGCTCCCCTATCCATTGGGTAACGCAGGGTTATGCCGTGCTCGACAATGCAGAAATGCCCATCGTAAAAAAAGGCGACAGCTCAAAACCAAATGATGATTTTATAGCGCAACTGAAAATGAATGCAGAAGCGGCCATTAATAAAATCTCCGATATGGGTGTGGGCGACAGAAACCGCGTTGCAGTTGGCGGACATAGCTATGGTGCCTTCATGACGGCAAACCTGCTGGCGCATACCAATCTGTTCAAGGCAGGTATTGCGAGAAGCGGCGCTTATAACAGAACGCTCACGCCATTTGGATTTCAGAATGAAGACCGCACCTACTGGCAGGATCCTCAGTTGTATTTCGACATGAGTCCATTCAGCAACGCCGATAAAATCAAAACGCCGCTATTGCTCATACATGGAGAAATGGACGATAACCAGGGAACGTTTCCCATTCAGAGCGAGCGCATGTACAATGCGATCAAAGGTCATGGAGGAACGGTGAGATATATCGTGCTGCCTTATGAAGCACATGGATACCGGGGCCGCGAGAATCTTTTGCATATGCTTTACGAACAGAACGCCTGGCTTGAAAAATATGTGAAGAATGCACCATCGCAAACTGGCACCGGGACACAGGAAAAGAAAGGATTTTAAACCTTTGTCTCCTCGAAGACACCGGTTGTTTTGTTTTTGCGCACATTGCCTGCAGTAAAACACCGCCCATTCATGGCTACATAAACGCCATGGCTGAGCGTCTGGGCAAAAGCAAGGGCACTCCCAAGATTAAAGAGACCATCGGAGCTACCGAATTTGATAGGAATCATTGCACCGGTCAGCACGATGGTCTTATTTGTAATTTTCTCTGCAAGCACTTCGGCGGTATGTGACATGGTATCGGTACCATGGGTGATGACAATCATCTGTTCCTCACATTGTATGCACTGATGTACGATCAGATCGCGATCCTCATCGGTCATTTCGAGGCTGTCGATCATCATCAGCGTTCTGATCTCAACGGGCACCTGGCTTCTGCCAAGTTCGAGCAGGTCATGGAGATGGGTGTCTTTGAAATAGAGCTGACCGTTCAATTCATTGTATTCCTTATCGAAAGTACCTCCAGTGATGAAAATTCGAACAGCCACGATGGTTGGTTTGTGTTAGAAATAAGCAAGCGCAGATTCAAAATTATTGCATTTATCGGGCATATACTAATTTGCATCCTGGCTCTACAATTGTTACAACATGACCACACTTCGTCAATTCAGAATCATTGCTGTCACAGAAGGCGTTTCCTACCTCCTCCTGGTGTTTATTGCTATGCCTCTTAAATATTTTGCGCAGATACCCGAACCGGTTAAATACCTCGGATGGTTGCACGGCTTGCTGTTCGTGCTTTTTTGCCTCTGGCTATGCTTGTGCTGGATAAAATACAGATGGAAGTTCGGCTTTGTCGTGTTGGCATTCATAGCATCCCTGCTGCCTTTCGGAACATTCTTTCTTGACAAGCGCCTGAGGCGTGAGCCAGCTAAGAGCTGATGAATTTTCTCGCAAGGTTGCGTGCATCACGCGAAGCTGACGCGATGGAACGAAACTGATCAGCCACCGGCTTCAGTTCTGACAGCTGTGTCCTCAGGTCGCTTTCGAGGATGCCTGCTGAAAGCTCCGCCTGGCGTTGTTTCACTAGTTGCTTTACTTTCTCATCCAGTTGAAACCTCGGACTGTCCGCTTCTAAACTCTCTTCTGTCAGGCCATCCTTTATGTA
>JACMLD010000130.1 GCA_014379785.1 Chitinophagaceae bacterium | reverse complement strand
GCTCCATCTCCTGCCAAAAACAGAATCCGAAGAGAGTGATCGCAGAATCCGGGCATACCTGCAGGCTAAACTGCGTGTAAGCCCTCATATAAAGTATATTTCGGCTGCTGAAATGCAAAATTTGCAATTCTCAGAAGCGGGAAGAAAACCACAGAAATTTATTGACCGGCGAGGTTGATAATCAACAGGAGAAAACACCTAATTTGATTCAGATCAAAATAAAAATCCAACTTGTTTACATTACTTTTGAGGGTTCTGAATTATTCTAACCGTCATGAAAGTAATTGTGGAAAAACAACTTACGCTGGGTGATTGTAATGATGTCCTTTTTAAGGGCAAAGAGGTGTCGCTCGCAGCGTCCGCATTGAAAAAGGTCGAAGACAACCATAACTTTCTCAAAGCCTTCTCGAAAAATAAACTGATCTATGGAATAAACACCGGTTTCGGACCGATGGCCCAATACAAGATCAACGAGAATAATATCATCGAGCTTCAATACAATCTAATCAGAAGTCACTGCTCAGGTGGTGGCAAACTGCTGGCACCTGTCCTCATAAAATCTTTGATGCTGGCGAGGCTCAACAGCCTGATGCAGGGTTACTCCGGCGTTCATACGGATGTGGTGGAGTTGCTTCAGAAGCTCATCAACCAGGACATCTATCCCTGCGTTTTTGAGCATGGAGGTGTGGGAGCGAGTGGTGACCTGGTACAGCTTGCGCATCTGGCGCTGGTATTAATCGGAGAAGGTGAGGTGACTTATGAAGATAAACTCAGACCAACCGCCGAAGTATATGCCGAACTGAATATAAAACCTTTGTCCATTCACCTGCGAGAAGGGCTGGCTGTGCTCAACGGCACATCTGCCATGACGGGCATCGGGCTGGTGAATATCATACAGGCAAAAAAACTGCTCGAATGGGCTGTTACACTCTCTGCCATGACCAATGAAGTGGTAGAAGCCTTTGATGACCATTATTCTTACGAGCTGAATATTGTAAAAAAACACGAAGGGCAGAACCGCGTAGCAGCAATGACCCGCGAGATTCTGAAAGACAGCAAAATGATCCGCAGCAGATCCCAACATCTGTATAAAGCGGAAAACATCAACCAGGAAGTTTTTGAAGACAAGGTGCAGGAATATTACTCACTGCGTTGCGTGAGCCAGGTGCTGGGACCCATTTACGATACTGTAATGGGCGTTGAGAAAGTGGTGGTGAATGAACTCAATTCTGTCAACGACAACCCCGTTATCGATCACGAAAATCAGAATATCTTTCATGGCGGAAATTTTCATGGAGACTATGTCTCTCTCGAAATGGACCGTCTGAAAATTGCCATCACCAAATTGTCGATGCTTTCTGAGCGCCAGCTCAACTATCTGCTCAACGATAAATTAAACCAGAAGTTTCCGCCATTTGTAAACCTGGGGGTACTTGGATTCAATTTCGGTGTGCAGGGTATGCAGTTCAGCGCTACCTCAACCGTTGCCGAAAACCAGACTCTTTCGTTTCCCATGTATGTACACAGTATCCCGAACAACAATGACAACCAGGATATCGTAAGCATGGGGTGCAATGCGGCAAATCTTACAAAAAGAGTTATCGACAACAGCTTCGAAGTGCTCGCCATTCAGACGGTGGCCATCCTTCAGGCAATCGATTACCTCGAATGCCAGTCAAGGCTTTCCACATACACAAGTCATGTATATCAGGAGGTTAGAAAAATATTCCCTAAGTTTATTGAGGACAAGGCAAGGTATAAAGAGCTCAAGCTGGTAAGAAATTACCTTGAAAAAGGCGATACCCTGTTTCCAAACAAGCCGGCAGGTAAGTCTGCACCGGTTGTCGTGTAAAAATAATCTTGGGGATAATCGAAATAATGGAACCGGAAAAACATTAAGTAATAGCATGAAATGCGCATTGGTAACGGGAGGCTCAAGAGGCATCGGTAAAGCGATCTGCATAAGACTTGCAGACATGGGTTATCATATTCTGATCAACTACCGGAGCAATGAAGCTGAAGCAAACAATACGCTTGCGCAGATCAGGGAAAAGGGCGGAGATGGTGAGTTGCTGCAGTTTGACGTGGCACAGAGAGAAGAAATACAGCAGAAACTGGGAGGATGGATAGAAGCAAACGCCGAAAAAACGATTGAAGTTCTTGTCAATAACGCGGGCATCAAGGACGATGGTCTGATGATGTGGATGAAAGACAGCCAGTGGGACAGTGTTTTGAAGACCAATCTCGATGGGTTTTTCTTTGTTACACGCCTGGTCATCAACAGCATGATTATAAAACGCTATGGCCGAGTGATAAATGTCGTGTCTCTTTCAGGTCTGAAGGGTCTGCCGGGGCAAACGAATTATTCTGCTGCCAAAGCCGGCATCATTGGTGCCACCAAGGCGCTCGCGCAGGAAATCGGCAGAAGGAACATAACAGTGAACGCCGTTGCTCCTGGTTTTATAAAAACGGATATGACCGAAGCGCTGAATGAAAAGGAATTGAAGGCCATGATACCCGTACACCGGTTTGGTACACCCGAAGAAGTGGCGCACACAGTGGCATTTCTGGCATCAGCGGGTGCGTCTTATATTACAGGGGAAGTGATTTCCGTAAACGGCGGACTATACTCATAGAAAAAT
>JACMLD010000129.1 GCA_014379785.1 Chitinophagaceae bacterium | reverse complement strand
GGGCTTTTTATTTAAAAGGAAAAGCGCAGTTTGCTCCTTTTATAGTAACGGTAGTGGCAATATTACTGACGGATCTATTGAGAGGAGTCATCGTTGGTATTGTAGTTGGATTTTATTTTGTAGTAAGAAGCAATTTCAAAACTGCCATATTCACGGTGGTGGATGAAAATAATTACCTGTTCAGACTCCGAAAAGATGTTTCCTTTCTGAATAAGGCCATTATAAAACAAATGCTTGAGAAAGTGCCGTCAAATGCTCAGGTGCTGATTGATGCCAGCCGTGCAGACTTTATCGATAAGGATGTGATTGACACAATCGAAGATTTTATGCTACACGCGCCATTAAAAAACATTCATGTAGAGCTGAAAAAAAGCCGTCATCGTGACCAGGGCTTTTCCGGCATACTTGACCTGGATGTACCATCAGAAAAAAAACTTTCCATGGCTATGGAAAATAAATTGGTCACTGTCTAACCAGATAATCATTAATTTCAAATAAGTATTATGAAATCGTACGAAAAATTGTTACTTGAAAACAAAGCGTGGGCAGCAGAAAAAACCGGTGATGATCCCGAATTTTTTAACCGCCTCGCAAAGCTTCAGACCCCGGAATTTCTTTGGATTGGGTGCAGCGACAGCCGTGTTCCTGCAAACGAAATCACCGGCACACAGCCAGGCGAGATATTCGTGCACCGCAACATCGCAAACATGGTGGTCAATACAGATGTAAACCTGCTGGCCGTACTTGACTATGCAGTAAACCATCTTAAAGTAAAACATGTGATCGTCTGCGGTCATTACGGATGCGGGGGTATAAAGGCATCTATCACCAACAGTGATTTCAAACCTGTGCTGAATATGTGGCTGAGAAATATCAAAGATGTTTATCGTCTGCACAGAGAGACGCTTGACCAGATTACAGATCCTGAGGTAAAGGCAGATATGCTTGTAGAGCTCAATGTGCAGGAGCAGGTTTTCAATCTTGCCAAGACATCCATCATACAGAAAGCCTGGAAATCGGAAAACAGACCCCATTTGCACGGCTGGGTTTATGGACTGAAAGACGGTATCATCAAACCGGTCTATGAAATGAACGCAGGTACTCATATAGATCAGTTGTATGAGTATTCTTATGAGGATGGCAAGTCCTAGGGTAGTCAAAAATTTCTATGAGATATATAACGATTGCTGCCATTCTGATTTTGGGTCTACATGCATGCCGCGACCATTCAAGAACCGATTCAGAAACAGCTGCCGCAGCGGATTCTACCGCCTGGGCGCTGCTGCCTTTTGTAAAACTGGATTCTATCAATCCTATTCTTGGTCCCGGGAAAGGTGTGTTCTTCTGCCCCGTCAGAAAAGACACGGTTAACTGGGAAGAAAAAGATGTTTTCAATCCGGCGATTGTTGTGCTGAATGGCAAAGTATGCATGTTGTATCGTGCGGAGGACAGCGTAGGCAAATATGCAGGCACATCCAGAATCGGACTTGCAGAGAGTACCGATGGAATGCATTTTACAAGGTTGCCGGAGCCGGTATTTTATCCCGACAACGACGCTCAGAAAAAATACGAATGGGAAGGCGGCTGCGAAGATCCGAGAGTTGTGCAGGACAGCGCCGGCACTTTTTTTATGAACTATACTTCTTATGACGGCAAGCTTGCGAGGTTGCTGGTAGCATCATCAAAGGATTTGCGCACCTGGATAAAACACGGTCCTGTATTTTCAAAAGCATTGGGTGGAAAGTATCTCGACAAGTGGTCAAAATCTGGTTCTGTCATAGCAAAGTTTGGCAATGACGGTTCTATCATTGCGCAAAAAATAAGTGGAAAATACTGGATGTACTTTGGCGATGTAAATATTGGCATTGCCAGTTCGGATGACCTGATCAACTGGACGCCCGTAGAAATGGTTGCTGGTGAAAAACCGCCGGTTGCGTTGAGACATAATTCGGTGGAAACACCTGAACTGAAAGTTGTTTTCGGTCCGCGTGCGAAGAAATTTGACAGCGATCTGGTTGAACCGGGTCCGCCTGCAATGCTCACCGAAAAAGGAATCGTGCTGATATACAACAGCCGGAACGTAAAAAACATCGGCGACACCACGCTCGCAGAGGGTACCTATGCAGCCGGACAGATTCTGCTTGATAAAAATGATCCGTCGAAAGTGTTGCAAAGACTTGAAAATAATTTTCTTCGTCCAGACAAAGAATACGAGATGACCGGGCAGGTCAATCATGTTTGTTTTGTCGAGGGGCTTGTCTGGTTTCAAAACAAATGGATGTTGTACTATGGCACCGCAGATTCTAAAATTGCAATGGCCGTAAAAAACTAACAACTGTTTATTCCACAGTCAGATTTTTTTTCTTACTTCACCTTATGCAGTCACCAAAAGGAATCTGGAAAGTTATTACGGCGTCTTCGGTTGGAACTCTGATTGAATGGTATGATTTCTACATCTTCGGCAGTTTGTCAACCATTATCGCGCAAAAATTTTTTCCGGCTGCCAATCCTACGGCTGCATTGTTGTCTACACTCGCCACTTTTGCAGCGGGGTTTATTGTGAGACCTTTCGGGGCACTGGTGTTTGGCCGGCTGGGCGATCTGATAGGCAGGAAATATACGTTCTTGCTGACCCTGGTACTCATGGGGGGCTCCACATTCCTGATAGGGTGTATACCTTCTTATGCGACGATTGGTGCATGGGCACCGGCACTGGTTCTGTTGCTCCGTTTGCTGCAGGGCCTTGCGCTGGGAGGTGAGTATGGCGGCGCGGCTACTTATGTTGCGGAACATTCGCCTGCGCACAGGCGGGGATTTTATACGAGTTGGATACAGACAACGGCCACGCTGGGGTTGTTTGTTTCGGTGGGTGTAATTCTTGCCATCAGAAATATAGTGGGGGTGGACGAATTTACCAACGGCAACGGCTGGCGTTATCCATTTCTCCTTTCCATCGTTCTTGTCATTGTCTCTATTTTCATCAGGTTAAAAATGCAGGAGTCTCCACTTTTCAGCAAGCTGAAAAGCGAAGGCAAAACAGTCAAGAACCCATTGAAGGAAAGCTTTGGGAAAAAAGAAAATTTCAGAATGGTATTGCTGGCGCTTTTTGGTGCCACCATGGGCCAGGGGGTTATATGGTATACGGGCCAGTTCTATGCGCAGCAATTTATTCTTACAAAATGTTTTGTAGAATACGAACAGGCGAATACCATTATCCTGATATCACTGGCAATTGCCACTCCTTTTTTTATCATATTCGGCAGCCTTTCGGATAAGATCGGGCGAAAGCATATTATGCTGGCAGGCATGCTGCTGGGCGTTTTGTGTTACAGGCCAATCTTCCAGGAGCTATATGAAACAGCGGATCTCAGTAAAAAAGTAGAAAATGTTGCGGCAATGCAAAAGCTGGAGTCGGTGTCGTCAGTAGCGGGCGGTGTCGGCGATTCGGTAAAACTCGTCACTGTTTCTAAAGTATATGAAGATGGCAGCCAGTCGAAGATTTCAACTCGTCAGCAAATATCTTCCAAAGGAGTAGTTTCTGAACCGGTGAATGCCGGTAAGGAAATACAGCTCGGTTCTGCGGGCAAATGGAAGATGGTTGGACTGATTACGCTGATGGTGTTATTTGTGACCATGGTATACGGACCGATCGCTGCTTTCCTGGTGGAACTGTTTCCTACGAGGATCCGGTATACGTCTATGTCTCTTCCTTATCATATCGGCAACGGCGTTTTTGGGGGACTGGTTCCGTTTATCGCCACCCTTATTACCACCGTACCGGGCACCGATCATTTATCCGGACTCTGGTATCCGATTGGTGTAGCGGCATTGTGTTTTGTAATCGGGTTGCTGTATCTCTCTAACAAGCCAGGCAAAAATGCAGAGCAATAAAATATTTTATGGATAATCTGAAACGTTACCTCGGTTTTTTGTGGATGCTGGCTGGCCCGGTGATATTGATTGCGTTGATTGCCATTGCGGCAAAAAACATTGATATCAATGGCACTACAGATATCAGCAAACCCATTCCCTGGATAATTATTATCAGCATTTTTACACCGGTTGCAATCGGATTGACGATCTTTGGATGGTATGCGTGGAAAGGTGAGTATGATAAAGAACAGTAATTTAGCGCAAGAATAGAAACCATGTCGATTGAAGTAAAAGGTCTGTCCAAGTTTTACGCTGCGCAAAAAGCCGTGGATAATATTTCATTCTCCGTCGGCAAGGGAGAGATTGTGGGGTTTCTCGGACCCAATGGTGCGGGTAAGTCTACCACCATGAAGATGATCACTGGTTTTCTTGCTCCTGATGGCGGTGCGGCAACGGTTTGCGGCATCGATGTAAAGGCGGATCCAATTGCCACGAAAAATAAAATCGGCTATCTGCCCGAAGCAAATCCCCTGTATTATGAAATGTATATACGAGAGTATCTCGACTTCGTGGCGGATGTGCATCAGGTGAAAAATAAAAAGCAAAAAATTGAAGAAGTCATTCTGCGGGTCGGGTTAACGCCGGAGAATCATAAAAAAATCGGT
>JACMLD010000128.1 GCA_014379785.1 Chitinophagaceae bacterium | reverse complement strand
TCATAAAACTTATGCTGAAGCTCATTCTGAATCGCCCGCAACACATAATTCGTATGCGCATCACCGTATTTATAAGGCAACACCTTAAAATAACCCAGCTTCTCGATCAGCGGACGCGTAAAAGTCATCGCATAATCGTGCAGATAAGCCGTCTCCACCACACGATACCCATTGAAATTGATATAAGAAATCGAATCATTAAACCCCTTTTTCGCCGCACTGAAATGCGGAATGCCCGTCCTCACCATCGCTTCCACATAGGCATCAAAACCAAACTTCGACCGGTGCATCACCCCATCATCCAGCAAAAAACAATAACTGTAATCACTCTCCATAAATATCCGGAGACAGGTATTGCGCGACTTTGCAAAACCGCCATAGCTGCGCCTTTTGACAATACGGAAGAAATTGGTAATAATGGGATTTCCTAAAATATCGATGGGTGAACCATCGTCTACAATATAAAAATCAATATCCTGCACGTCCGCATAGATCATTGGTATCTGAAGGAGACGCTCGAGTACGTACTCACCTCTTTCATGCGTTTCGATATAAGACGATATCAGGACTGCTTTTCGCGCCATAGGTCGTAATCACCAGTTGATAATTCAGAGTGAGCACTAAAATATCGCTCTTTTGCCTTCAGACCGTCACAAGCGGGTCATTCCGCAAAATCCCCGTGATACCTGAACCAGGATTGCGTTTTTCACGCAAATAAAACTGCGCCTTTATACATAAATTTCACCCTTACCTTTAAAGAAATCTAACCGCATGCGACGCGCAATTCCCCTGGTTCTTCTGTTACTTTCTATCTTCACCACCCCAATCAACGCTCAAAACCGCCGGTACGACGACTCCACAGAGGCCCTCATAAAAGCTGTTGAGAACTCACTCGTCTCCTGGGTCAGGGTAAAATCCCAACCCGAAGGCAACCTCGAAGACAGAATGAAAACACTAAAAGTGCACGGCCTGACCATCGCAGTGATAAAAAACTATCAACTTCACTGGACAAGAGGATATGGATTTGCAGATACCGCCGATAAAAGACCGGTGATTCCGCAAACTTTGTTTCAGGCAGCATCCATCAGTAAATCGCTGAATGCAATGGGCGTACTCCGCCTAGTGCAAAACAAACAAATCGATCTTACCGCCGATATAAACAATTATCTGAAAAGCTGGAAGTTTCCTTACGACACCGTCTCTCACAACAAAAAAATAAGCACCGCAAATCTCCTAAGCCACACAGCCGGACTGACTGTCCACGGATTTGCAGGTTACGAATGGAAAGACAGCCTGCCTTCTGATAACCAGATCCTCGAAGGCAAAAGACCGTCCAATTCTCCCGCCGTAAAATCAGCATTCGAGCCCGGTCTCAGATACCAATATTCAGGCGGCGGCACAACCATCTCCAAAAAAATCATCATGGACATCAGCAATGAACCATACGACAAATACATGGAGCAAAAAATATTGAAGCCCATCGGAATGAACCAAAGCTTCTATACTCAACCACCACCTCCGACTACTTTCCGAAACCTGGCAACCGCCTATCATGCTGACGGCAAGCCGGTGAACAGCAAATTCCATATATACCCCGAACAGGCGGCAGACGGCTTATGGACCAATCCAACAGACCTTTCAAAATTTATCATCGAAATGCAATTGTCCCTCCAGGGAAAATCGAACAAGATCTTATCGAAAGAAACCACCACTACTATGCTCACTCCTTTCATTGATAAATCTGCAGCGCTCGGCGTGTTCATAGAAGAAAGAGGTGGACAAAAATATTTTCAACACAGCGGAGGCAACGAAGGTTTCCGTTGCCAATACTATGGCAGCCTGGAAAACGGAAATGGTCTGGTCATAATGGTGAACTCCGACAACGGACAGATTATTGGAGAAATAATGGGCAGTATTGCCAAAAATTATGGGTGGAAGGACTTTTATAAAATTGAGGAGCGAACAACGGTAAAGATGAATATCGACACGCTCAAGTCCTACGTAGGCACGTATGTCCTCGCGAAAGATTCCATAGAAATAAAATTTATAAAAGACCATCTCGAAATCGTCGAAACCGGAGGGTCACTCAAACTTTACTTCACCAGTCCCACTGAATTTTTTATTACCGAAGTAAGAGCTGAAGCAACATTTGTAAGAAAAGAAGACAAGATTCATTCTTTTATTCTCAAACAGGGGGGAAGAACTGCAACTTTCATTAAAGCGAATTAGTGTGCATTTAAAATGACCAAAACTAGCTAACGGCCTCGTTTGCAACAAATAAGAAGCACACCGCTATACTTTTGCAAATCCTTGACATTCAATTAAATGTAGCTCAAATGCTACACAATGCCCTATATCTTCTGCTATTTACCAAGGGGAAGCTGATGCTAGCTTTAAAAATCGCGGTGGCACGATGATTTTACCTACTGTGATATCGAAAACATGTAAAATCAAAAATTATGAAAAAACTCTTAGCAGCAACAGTAATAGGAATCGCAATTTTTGGAACCTCAGTGGTAGCGGAAAACAGCGTAGCCTCGACTACAAATGTGTATGATGAATATTCAACCGCTTCAGACACGATTCCAAGGGACACCAGCAGGAAAAGAAAGAAGCCGTATCCGGATACAACCAGACCGGATTCTGTGAAAATCATATCTCAGCGTTAGAATAAATTCAATTAAACCTTGTCTTAAAAGAACCTCCCAAGTGGAGGTTTTTTTTGTTTAAGATATAAAGGAAATGACATCGGGATGCTAAAACAAATAGTATTCAATAGCTATAAAATTTAGTAATTTTAGAGATGAGTGAAAGGATAATGGAGAAGCTTGGAATACTTGCCGATGCTGCCAAATATGATGTCTCTTGTGCCTCCAGCGGAAGTAAGAGGAAAAATGAAAAAAAGGGTCTGGGCAACTCCAGCGGAATGGGCATCTGTCACGCTTATACAGAAGATGGCCGATGCGTTTCTCTGCTGAAAATTTTGCTTACCAATCACTGTATTTTCGACTGCGCCTATTGCGTCAGCAGAAAATCGAATGATATCAAACGAGCCGCGTTTACAGTGCAGGAAGTGGTGGACCTCACCATCAATTTTTACCGGAGAAACTATATCGAAGGACTTTTCCTGAGTTCGGGAATTTTTTCAAATCCGGACTATACTATGGAACGCCTGGTTCTCATCGCCAAAAAACTAAGAACCGAACACAATTTTCACGGATATATTCATCTGAAAGCAATTCCTGGAGCCAGTGACCTGCTCATGAAGCAGGCGGGATTATATGCAGACAGACTGAGTATAAATGTAGAGATGCCAACTGAAGCGAGTCTCAAATTATTGGCGCCGGATAAAAATCGGGATGACATGATCAAACCGATGACTTATCTGAAAAATGAAATTATCCAATACAAAGACGAGAAAAAGGTATTGAAGAAAGTCCCGCTATTTGCACCTGCCGGACAAAGCACACAGATGGTTATTGGTGCTACCCCGGAGAATGACCTCCAGGTGCTGGGTATGGCGAATTACTTTTATTCAAGAATGCAATTGAGGCGTGTGTACTACTCGGGATATGTGCCGATCAGCAATGACAACCGGCTTCCCGCAATTGGTACACCGGTGCCCATGATTCGTGAGAACAGACTTTACCAGGCAGACTGGCTGATGCGATTTTATGGTTTCAATGTCAAAGAAATTGTAGATCCTCTGAATCCGCATCTCGATATGGAAATAGATCCGAAACTTTCCTGGGCCTTGCGCAATCTCGATGTCTTCCCGATTGACATCAACCGGGCGGCTTACGAGTTGATTCTTCGCGTGCCCGGAATAGGGGTAGGGTCTGCACAAAAAATTGTCGCTGCCCGAAAATTTGGAGATCTCAATTGGGAGCAACTCAAGAAAATTGGCGTTTCATACAATCGGGCCAAATATTTCATTCATTGCAAAAGCATGGATTTTTCTTTAAAGGATTTATCGTCCATTGCCATCCGACAGCAGATATTGTCAATACAAAATTCGAAGTACCGTCCCAATTTCACACCACAACTCAAGCTGTTCTGATGAAGATGGTTGTTTTCGAAAATAGTTTCGAAGGATTTTTGTCGGCTGTCTTTGATGTCTACGAATATAAATTCAGTGATGTGCGCATGACTGTCACTGAAGCAGATTCAGGATCATTGTTTTCAGATGCTCATTTCGTAACGACGGACGTCCAGAAATCAGAAAGGGTTTGGAAGGGCCTGAAGCAAAAGATCAGCGCGACCGCACAATTGTTGCTGTACCGGGCTTTTCTGTCAGAACAAAAGGACATGCCCGATACCATGCTGGCATATATCCGTTATGTATTTTCTTCAAAGACTATAATGGAAAGTGATTACAGCCATCCGGCAGTATTGACTGTGACGCAGACCGCAAAAAAAGTGTATCGTGAAAAGCACAGGATGGAAGCATTCGTTCGGTTTCAGCTGACATCTGATCAGTTGTTTTACGCTATCGTAGATCCTGATTTCAATGTGCTGCCATTGCTGATCAAGCATTTCAAAGCGCGATATGCCGATCAGCGCTGGCTGATTTACGATTCACGCAGACATTATGGTATCTATTACGATCTGTATACGGTCGAAACTGTTGAAATAAGTTTTAACGAAGGCTCGACGAGCGGAAAATATCTGGGTAAGATCTATGATGAAAAGGAAACGCTTTATCAGGATCTCTGGAAGCAATATTTTTCCAGCGTCAACATTGCCTCAAGAAAAAACATGCCTTTGCATATCAGGCATATGCCGAAGAGATATTGGAAGAATCTTACGGAGAAGATGTTGTAAATGAGTAGATGAGCAAATTAGCAGATGAGCAGATGTGAAAAACCTGAAGACTGTGATGCGTTTCGCGCACCACATTTACTAATTTACTCATCTACTAATTTACTAATTACCATAATGCCTCTTCTTCGTCTGTAAAAACTTTTGATGGATGATCTCGCCCATGGTTTTTTTATACACCTTGCTTTCTACCCATGAGATGATATCGAGATAAGCGAATGCGCGGGTCTCAAATCTGTTCTTTTCAAATTTTTTGGTCTTATCGAGGAAATTTTGCAATTCTTCTTTTACGGTATGTCGCGAAACATGAAAAGAATTTCGCAGAAACACAAACATCTCTTTTTCTACCATGGTCAATGTTTCCTTCTTCGCCATAAACCTGTATACCGATTTGGTCAGTGGCTCAATCAACTCGTGATTGCCAAGTTCATAATGCGCCATCAGATGCAAGAGCCTGGAATAACACTGCAGGTCATTTCGCATCAGCACATTGTCGTTGATGATTCTCTGCAGATAATCTATACAGGTATCATAATCGCCGCTTCCAAAATACAGGGTGGCTATCTTATAATTTAATACAAGTATGCGGTGAGCATCAATAAACAGTTCGTACTCTTTCAACTTTTCTTCAATACCTGGCACCAGCAACAACCCTTCTTTGAAAGTGCCCAGCATAAAATGTTGATTGATCTTAGCGGTGGTGATATATATAAACGCCTGTATCCGGAAGTTGTCGTGCTGACGCACGCGATCAGTCTGTGCAAAAGCTTCGAACTGTCTCAGCGTGATTTCAAACTTCTGAAAATTGCGGAGATCAAAATGCGCATTGAGCAGGTTGTGCATGCCCTTTACATAATGACCCGTTTCTACCCGCACCATCAGTGGCTGCTCCGTAAAAAGATCCAGCCACTTCTGTGAGTAACGGTAGTACATCAGAAAATTCTGACAGATGAATGCATACCAGGTATATGCCTGATACAAATAAAGACGTTCGTAAAAACCTGTCAACTCACCTGCGTCTGCCGGCAAGTTTGCCTTCATAAATTTCTTTACGTCCTGTTCGTCTTTTGCATTTCTTGAATGGCCATTTTTTATATACCATCCATACATCTGCAGTGCCAGATTGGATAATCTTGCAACGAGATCAATATGCCTGCTCACTTCATTTGCTTCCAGTGCAAGCTGTTCGGCCCTGTCCTGGATACTGTGCGTGATGTGAAGCATCTCTATCCTTTTCTCGAGCGCAATAGCATGCGGGAGAAAATTTACTTTCTGGTGAAACTTCGCCGTTTCCTTGGCGCGCTCCAATATTTTAAGACTTTGAAGAAACAATCCTTTCTTATACAGGATATGCGCATAATCAAATTGCTCGTTCAATTGCAAATCGATGCTATCAGTGCTTTTCAGCAAACGGAGGCTTGCAAGCACTTCCTTGTAAAGATGTGTTTTGAGATTTGAAAGCTGCGGCTTCTCGATTCCAGGCAGTTTTTTCAGCAAAAGCTTCTCATCGTATTCGGTGAGCTTATCGAGCGCATCGAACAATTTTACGATTTTCAGGTCCTCTTTTCCCGAACTTCTCTTGATATATAGCTTAAAATGTCGCTTTTCCGCCTTCTCGAGCGAATGCACCAATTGAAATAATATATCGGAAAATCGGTTGGCCATAATGATGAAATATCCATGGATGTCAAGCCCAGTAAGGGTTTTGGATCGCAAGGATCAGTTTTGACATAATTAAATGTCTTTTAAGTTGGTTAGATTGAAGAAAAAACTCATGTTACTTTTACATCAGAAGTAAATGAGTTACCAAATAGCAAGCAAGCGTTAGAGGTCCAAATGTTTCAGAAGCTGTGAATCAGCACAAAGAATATCATTATCTCTTTTCATATGGCAAGCAATCGTTAGAGGTCGTCTGTTTCTACAGAGGGCCCTTTTTTTTGCAATATTAGCAAGAAAACTTCAGAGTTCATAGCCGCAACGATCCATACCTTGCGGCCACATCGTTGGTTTACGACATTTCTCCCTTCTCCTCCAGTTTCATACTGATATACACACCATTGGTCCAGCCAAATCCATCCTGGTTGGGATATTTTCCGCCCCCGGCCTTTATCGAAATATCCTCCACATTGTACTTTTCCATCATTTTGCCCGTGTCAGAATATACTTTCTCGCAGTTTTTTGTCCACCGCTCCCTGACCTTCCCAGCCATCTCATTCAATCCATATCGCTGCAGGCCCATGTAAGCCATCCATTGCAGGGGCGCCCATCCATTTGGAGCATCCCATTGTTGTCCGGTCGTTTCCAGCGTTGTGAGCAGTCCCCCGTCGGTCAGAAACCTGTCATCCAGAATTTTTGCAACCTGACCCGCCTGTTCGGGACTGGCCACACCAAAAAACAATGGAAACACCGCCGCCAGGGTAGGACGCTCCACTGGTACTCCATCCTTAAGATGAAAATCCACATAAAAATCATCCGCGCCATTGCGGCAATAGCGCTGTATGGCTGTATGCCGGCTGTTCGCGCGCTCCTGCAAAGCTCTTAACCTATCCGCATTCCCTCCCTTTGAATACAATTTTATCAATGTCTCCTCCATGTGAAGAAGCAGGCAATTCAAATCTACCGGCACAATATCCGT
>JACMLD010000127.1 GCA_014379785.1 Chitinophagaceae bacterium | reverse complement strand
TCCTATAAAAGTGATCTGATGACAGTGGTACTCACCAATAACTACCGCTCCACTCAACCCATTCTCAATGCCTCGAAAAATCTCATCAGCCGCAACCTGGACAGACTTACAAACCAACTGCCTGATCTGAGCAAAGAATTGCTTTCATCGCACCCTGAGCGCATGCACCTCACACATCTGCCCGTGGTGAAAGAATATGAAACAGAAAGAGACGAGATGATCGACATTACACTGCAGACCGAGCAATTGCTTGCGAACGGCATGAAACCGGGCAGTATCGGCATCATCTATAAAGAAAACAAATACGGTCAGGAGCTCGCAAGATATTTTCAACTCAGAAAAATACCTGTCTACAGTAAAAGGAATCTGGACATACTCACGATTCCATTGGCACAACAATGCATTCTTCTCATGGAATACCTCGCATCGGAACACGATGTGCCCTATGGTGGCGACGAAATGCTTTTCGAAATACTCCATTTCGAGTGGTTTAAAATACCGCCGGTTGAAATCGCAAGACTTTCCGTTGAAGTGGCAGAGCGTCAATTCAGTGAAAACAAAACTTCGCTGCGATCGCTGCTATATGAAAAAGCGACAAAACCGCCGAAAGATTTGTTCGACAAAGGCCTGCACGAAAACCTCAGAAGCGTGCACGTCATCCTCGAGAAGCTGGTGGGCAATGTTGCGAATATGACCGTCCAGCAGCTCTTTGAAAGCATTATCCGAGAGGCAGGCGTGCTTAAACATATCATGCAGAGCGATGAAAAACTCTGGATGTTACAGATACTAAATGGACTTTTTGATTTTATAAAAGAAGAAACCAGGAGACAGCCATATATGGATCTGGAAGCGCTGATGGATGTGCTGCGACTCATGAAAAGCGAGGCAATCTCATTGCCACTTGTACAGGTCAGCGGCACAGACAAGGGCGTGAACCTGCTGACGGTGCACGGTTCCAAAGGATTGGAATTTTCCTATGTGTTTTTTGCAGGATGCAATGCATCTTCATGGGAGAAGAAGAGAAAGCCGCATGGTGGATATTCAATGCCGGATACCATCTTCAGCAGCAATACAGATGCAAAAGACAACGAGGAATTAAGGAGACTTTTTTATGTGGCACTTACAAGAGCAGAACAACATTTGTACATTTCATATTCGAAATATCTGCCGAATGGAAAAGAATCGGAGCCCTCCCGATTTATAGCCGAAGTGCTTGATGGCACTGAGATGCGTGTGGTACCACAACTGATACCAACAGAAACGCTGCAGGAATTCTACACCCTTCATTTCAAGGACGCGCAGGCTCCGGAGATCGAAAAACTGGAAGAAGCTTTTCTCGACAGGCTCCTCGAAAAATTTGTAATGAATGTGACCGCGCTGAACAACTACCTCACCTGTCCGCTCGAATTTTATTTTAAAAATCTTATCCGCATTCCATCTCCAAAAAACGAGGCGACAGAATTCGGATCTGCTGTTCACCATGCACTTGAACAATTGTTTAGAAAAATGCAGGACAATAATGGCAATCAATTCCCTTCCAAACAGGATTTTATAAATGACTACGACTGGTATATTCATCGCCATCGCGAAAGTTTTACAAAGGAACAATTCAACAGGCGATTAGAATATGGACACGAAGTGTTGAGTAACTATTACAACAAATACATCAATGAATGGAATCGGATCGTAGCCATAGAACGCAATATCCGAAACGTCACGGTTGGTGGGGTGCCGTTAAAGGGCAAGCTCGACAAACTCGAATTCGATGGAAAGTCGGTGAATGTCGTGGATTATAAAACCGGTGATCCCGACAAAGGAAAAGCTAAAATGAAACCACCAGATGGCAAAGATCCAAACGGTGGTAATTATTGGAGACAGGCAGTATTTTATAAAATTCTTGTCGACAACTACGGACAAAAAGACTGGCAGGTAGTCAGCAGTGAATTTGATTTTATCGAACCGGACAAAAAGAAGAATTACAAAAAAGAAAAGATTGTAATCAGTCCTGCGGATATCGCTACAGTGACAGACCAGATAAAGACAGTTTGGGAGAAAATCGAAAAACGCGATTTCTACACCGGCTGTGGAAAGGAAGATTGCCATTGGTGTGCATTTGTAAAAACAAACAACCTGGCCGTAACCCTCCACGACCTGCATGAAGAAGAAGAAGAGACTAATTATTAATTCTTTATGATTTGGTTGCCTTCAGGTAGGCACAAACAGCCTAAGTTTGCAACCAATCGCGACGATTTTTTTTCAATGAAACAGAACAGATTAGTCCATTTATTTATTGCTGCGTTTTTGATCTTTGTTACGACCATGAGCGGAAGCGGCTGCGCCAATGCAATTGCTCCATCCGGAGGTCCGCGTGATTCTTTGCCTCCACTCCTCGTCTCGGTGAATCCAAAAGATTCAATGATGGGATTTTCCGGCAATAAAATCGTTTTCAATTTTAACGAATTCGTAGAGCTCGACAACGCGCAGTCAAATGTGATCGTGTCGCCTTATCCTAAAACACCGCCTGGCATAGAATCCAAACTGAGAACTATCACTGTCAAACTGCGTGATACGTTAGAAGTCGGCACTACTTACTCGATCAATTTTGGCAATGGTATCAAGGACATCAACGAAGGGAATGTAGCCAAGAATCTCACTTATATTTTTTCTACCGGTACAACGATCGATGACCATTCCATTACCGGTAAAGTGATTGTTGCTGAAACAGGGAAAACAGATAGCACGATGATCGTGATGCTTCACCGGACAGGTGATGATTCCGCTCTGGTCAAAGAACGGCCCCGATATATTACAAAGCTGGATGGCAATGGAAATTTTATATTTCGCAACCTGCCTGCGGGTCAGTTTTTTCTTTATGCCCTGAAGGACGAGAGCAACCAGCGACGTTATCTTTCCAAGCGCAATCTTTTCGCTTTTTATGAGAAGCCTGTACAGGTTGATACATCGATTGGCCAGTATGTTTTGTATGCCTATGAGGAGAAAGATACCACGGGTGGCGCTGTGCCCGGATTTTCCCAGGGTGGCGCAAGACCTTCAGCAACCGCAACTGCAGCCGCCGATAAGGACAAGCGTCTTAAATACAGGACCTCTCTCGACAATAACTCGCAGGACTTGTTGTCGAACCTCGTTTTTGATTTCACAACGACGCTCAAAAATTTTGATTCAACGAAATTTCTTTTTTTGGATGAAGCTTTTAAGCCTGTCCCTGTATATAGTTTCGTAAGAGATACAAGTAATCGAAAGATTACGCTCGTACACAAATGGAAGGAAAACACTCCTTATAATATCATTCTCGAAAAAGAGTTTGCAGAGGACAGCGCAGGAAGAATGATACCAAGGCGCGACACTCTTTCGTTCAAAACTTTGCGTGAAGCGGATTATGGAAGCATTCATATCCGGTTTAATAATATTGACCTGAATCGCAAACCAGTACTGCAGTTGATTCAGGGAAATGATGTTCGTCATTCTTTTAAACTCCTTACCCGCGATTTCAACCAGAAACTATTCAAGCCGGGAGAATACGAGATGCGTATTTTGTTTGACGAAAATGGAAATGGCATCTGGGATGCCGGCGAGTTTTTTAAAGTAAGGCGTCAGCCCGAAAAGGTGCAGCCCATCACCCGGAAACTGCTCATCAAAGCCAACTGGGATAATGATGTTACGGTGGAGTTGTAATTCACTTTTATTATGTCGCTTTTTTGGCCCGCCTACTTCGATGGCAATTGCCCCGCGGCTGTGTTCCAGCCTTCGCTTTATAATTTTGGGATACGGCCGGAGCTGGAACGAAGGCCGCTACGGGCAAGTTGCCATCGAAGCGGGCTGTCAGCGTGGAGTTCGGAGAGTTTCATGCCTGCAGAAGTCCGTAAGCTGTTACGCTGAGAATAACAGGCATTCCGTTTCACTCCTTAGACTGATAGGCGCCCACCTTTACGCTCACTGCGCTCAGCATAGGTCGGTATGACTGATACTCTATGCCCAACAAAGTGTCAGCAACCGACGCATCGGCATC
>JACMLD010000126.1 GCA_014379785.1 Chitinophagaceae bacterium | reverse complement strand
TGGCAATGGAACAGTGCCGGGAAAACCCTGACCACCGCAGTGACCGGCATAGCTCAACAGGAAGGATTGCTGAATATAAACAACAAAGTCTCTCAATACCTGGGTACAGGCTGGACCAGTGAGACCATTGACAAAGAAAATTTGATCACTACCAGGCATCTGCTTACCATGACATCGGGCCTGAACGATGCCAATGAGCTGGTGATAAAATCAAACCTGACCTATCTTGCGGATGCGGGCACGCGATGGTCTTATCACAACGTTTTTCAAAGACTAATGGATGTGGTGGCAGCGGCAGGCACCCAGGATTATGAATCCTATTTCAATGCAAAACTGAAAAGCAAAATTGGCATGGATGGATTTTGGAACAACGGTATCATCTTTAAAGTCTACCATAGCAATACCCGCAGCATGGCAAGGTTCGGACTACTGGCGCTTAACAGGGGTAAATGGGACAAAGAACAAATCATCAATGAGGTTTATTTTAATGAAAGCATAAACACTTCACAAAATATCAATCCTTCTTACGGCTATCTCTGGTGGCTGAATGGCAAAACGAGTTTTATGATCCCTGGCGGCCAGGCGGTATTCCAGGGACCGCCGGTGCCAAATGCCCCGGCAGATATGTATGCTGCCATGGGTGCGGATGATCAGCGCATTTATGTCATCCCGTCCAGAAATATGGTTGTCATCAGGATGGGCGATGCATCCGACCCGGCAAATCCAAGTTTTGCAGTTTCGGGATTTGACAATGCATTATGGCAGAAAATAAATGCCGTGATAAAATAATATATTTGTCATACCCGCAAATAATTAAAAACCGAATGAAAGATCTTCACCCGATTGTGAAAACACTGGAAAAATTGAAATGTGGTATTCATCACAGAACCCCTCAGATAGCGGTGATCAATGGAACCATGAATTTTGTGACATGCTGCAGTCAGTTTCGCGTGACGTTACTACCGATTGCAAAGGACCTCATAGAAAGAGGGCACGATCCGGCTACTGATGAGTTTGTAAACCTCATGGCATCCATATTTGTAGAGAATGCAATTCATGAAATAAGGAAAGGACAGGCACCGGAGGAAGGTTTAAGCGAAACTTAAACGGTTTGATTTATAGGACCGCTCAGCGTTCGCAATTTTTACAAGACTGAACACGAGCAGCGTAAGGTGTATGAGAAGGAAAGACCAGAAAATATAACCAAAAGAGCCGGCGGGTATCAAAAGATCCATGAATCAGGTTTTAGATTATTTCAACATTAAATATAGGAAAATTACCATGGACGAACTTGGGCTCTCTTTTTATAACCGTTTTGCAGAGTCGCTGCTGATTAACATCACCGGACTTTTCGCAAGCGGTTGTATGTATCGAATAATGGCTCCTCGCATGGGGCGGTCTGAAGACGAAAAAAAAAATCAGCAATGAATCTTAAAAACCTTTGGGTCTTTTACACAATGATTTTGCTTCCGATGCCACTGTTTTATTTCCCCGGGAGAGTTCATGGAAATTACTTTTTCTTCTTTCTCGTTACTTATTTTTTCTTGTATGTGCCAGCTATAAAAGCGCTGAGGCTATTACAGGGAGGAAAAATCAAACGCGCAGACATCTGGAAGGCCCTGCTTCCATGGAATACCAACCAACATCCTGGATACCTATATTTTGGCAAGCATTGAATCCACTGCTGCTTTTTCTGATCTCCTACCCAATCGCGCTGGTGATGGCCTACCTGCTGGTCAGAAATAAATTTCACTCTTTAAAAAATCACAAGAACACCCGATTGGTCATTGCAGTGAATCTGCTGCTGTTGCCCTTCATGTTTTTTGGAAGGCAGATCCTCCAACAGGCAGGGCTTAGCATCAATTTTTATATCGATACGATATTTGTATCAATCGCAGCGGTGATTGCCAGTCTGGCATTTCTGAAGCTTGTTTAAAACCGGGCGGGACTGATACAGGACATCCAGTAGACCATGATTTCTTTCATCAGCTTTTCTACGTCGTTGTATGAACTGGGTTTTTGAAATATTCCCTGACAACCCAGCGCATAGGCACGATTGGTTGCATCCTCATCGGCCGAGGTGGTGAAGAAAATATAAGGAATGCATTTGCTTCGAAGAGCGGGGTCGTTGAACACCATTTCGCGCAGCGCAAAACCATTTATACGCGGCATATTGATATCGGAAATGATAATAAATGGTTGTACAGCCGGATTTTTTAAAAATGTTATCGCAGAATCAGCATCATTGAAAAACTCCAGTTTGTTTGGATAGCCCAGTTTGCGAAAAACCTGTTCCAAAATCATTCTGTCATCTGCATCATCGTCTATTACAACGACCGGTCCGTTCTTATTCATTTCCATTTGATTAGTGGCCAAAAATAATGCGAAACAGTTTCATAAAATCGCGATTGGATTAAAAAATAAAACCAGCGTTTTAAAAGACAATCTTCCTCCCCTCCTTTGCTGATTTTTTTGCCGCTTCGAGGATGCGGACGACTATCAGATTGTTTTCAAGCGATGAAAGATCATTTGTGGCTTGAATGTGTCCGGATAACACATCTGCCAAATAAACAAGATTGTCCGTATAACGGGGAGCAACAGTTGGCACATCCTCGTATCCTTTTTTCATCCGCTGCTGCAGGTAGTTTCCATTCAAGGCATGGAGATAGCCCGACTTACCGAACACTTCCCAATCCTTGATGCCATAGGGCCAGTTCCACGATGCCTCGATGATCCCCGTTGCTTCGGGATACTCCAAAACTATTGTTGCATCGTCGTCGACATTCGGGTATATATCGGGTTTGATCTGTCTGGTAACCGCCATCACACTCAATGGCGCTTTGCCATCCATCAACCAGGTCATCAGATTTGCACCGTAACATCCGAAATCGGTAAGGGCTCCTCCTCCATTTTTGATCGGGTCCGTCAGCCAGCTAAGAAATTCTTTGCTGCATCCGATTTCTTTCGGTCCCTCGTGGCCATCGTGCACCACCATCTTTCTCACGGGTCCGATCAGTTTATCGGTGTGCACCATGGAATATATCTGCTGATTGCTTGCATACCAGGTAGTCTCAAAATTTGTAAGAAGGTGAATTTTATATTTGCGTGCCAGCACAGCCATTTTGGTGGCATCGGCAACAGTGGTCGCGAGTGGCTTTTCAACCATCACTGACACGCCTTTTGGCGCACAGGCTTCTACTACGGCCAGGTGTTCAGAGATTGCATTGTATGCAAGTACGGCATCCAGTTTTTGTTTTGACAACAATTCAGCCAGGGAAGGATAAAACAGTGAGTCGTGCAAGCGGTATCTTTTTTTATATCTTGAAACCAGCGCTGTATCGGGTTCGACGATGCCCGCAATGACGACTTTTCCATTGGTATATTGATTCATGACAGCATGCGCATGATCATGGCTGAGTCCGGCGACTCCCACCCTGAGAATTTTCTGTGCTTTGAGGTCAGATGATCTGAAACCTAAGCAGGCACAAACTATCAGGCAGAAAATGGATGTCTTCATTTTATACTTTTTACTTTTTCAGTAGTACCAATTGACCAAGATGGTAAGCCAGGTGGTTTGTTCGGTTGATGACCAGGTTCAATTTATTGCGGTGTGGCTGCAATTTGAAGTCTTCTTCACTCACAGACTTATGCGGTCCAAACCAATTTTCGGTGGACATACCCTCAAATGCTGAGGCAAGTCGCGCATGCACCTCTTTCCAGTATTTTCTTAGGTATTCGGTCAGCGGTTCTTCCAGACCGGCATTGGCAGGATTTTCCACATAAATATTGTAAAGCGAAGGATATAGTTTTTCTCCAAGTCCAAGGAGTGGCAACATGGCATCGTGTACTGCTACCAGGTGGCCGAGCAGGTAGATTCCCGAATTTTTGCCCGGAGAAATTTCCTGCTGCAACTGAAGATCCGAAAGTTCGGAAAACAATTTTTCTGTGCGGCTAAGATGGCTGTTCCACGCATCCAGTGCCATTTTTGCTATAATCTGTTCGTTATTCATAATTTTT
>JACMLD010000125.1 GCA_014379785.1 Chitinophagaceae bacterium | reverse complement strand
CTTAGCTGACGCAGGGCTATGCAAGAATGCCATCATAACAAAGCTGGTACAACTGAGCGATTTTTTTGTGATCCAGACTTTTATTTCCATAATGGGCCTTCTTGATTACCTCGTTCACGGAACCAATAATATATCCGAGCAAAAGTGCATCATCCAGATCTTTTATGATATGATCATCCTTACCCTTTTGCAACAAATCAAAGATGGGATTGAGGTATTTCAGAGAATCCTTTCTGACGTCTTCGGTAATAAAGGGAGAATGATAACACTGCTCCAGGAAAATAAACTTCTCAAAATGCTGCAGGCGATAGGTGACGATATTGTTGAATATTTTTCTGAACCCCACGTCGAAAGGATCTAGCGGACTATAGTCATTGAGATAAAAACTGGCAGATTCTTTCCGGCAAATATTAAAGACTTTATTCATCAACGCTTCCTTATTGCTGAAGTATATATATAAGGTACCGGTAGCGATGCCGGCCGCCTTCGAAATATCGCACATGGTCACGCCTGCCAGCCCTTTTTCCAGGACAAGCTGCACCGTGGACTCATAAATCGCCCCATTTTTGGATTCATCCTTTTTTCTCACAAAATAAAATTAATGAATATTTATTCATTTTACTTTAATTTGCATCTTTTCCGGCCAGAATCCTGGTCTTCTTCGATTGCGGCCACATTATATAATCGCTTCGCATAGCAAACCTTCCACGCATGAAAAGAGTTGCTGTTATTCTTTTTTTATCTTTCTTTCTAAACGCCTCGCTCATTGCGCAGAATCCCATCGATACAAACAGTGGGGGCCTGACACTGGAAGCATGCATCAGCCAGGCACTGAGAAACCAGCCATCCATAAAACAGTTTGCAATCGACGAAACAATCGCAGACCAGGAAATAAAAGAACGCCTGGCCGACTGGTTCCCGCAACTTGGACTTACCTACAACTATCAGCATAACCTTCAATTACCCACCGCGTTTTTCCCTGATGCCAACGGCGTAAAAAGACCTGTTACAACCGGCGTAAAAAATTCTTCCAATATTCAATTTTCACTTTCGCAGAATATTTTCAACCGCGACTTACTGCTCGCCAATCGATCTGCCGGATCCTACCGTCAGCAGGCCAGACAACTTTCGTCTTCCAACAAGATCGACATAGTGGTAGCGGTGAGCAAAGCCTATTACGACCTGCTCCTTACGCAAAAACAGGTAGCCGTTCTTGATGAGAACATTGTCCGACTGGAAAAAAGCGTGCAGGATGCCTTTAATAAATATGAAGGCGGGATTGTAGACAAGATCGATTACAAAAGGGCGCAGATTGCATTGAACAGTACAAGGGCGGACAGAAAAAGGGCTTTCGACGCCATTGTTGCTAAGCGCGTGTACCTGCAGGAATTGATGGGGGTAGGCGGCGACACCACCATCCTTGTAAATTACGATAGCCTGAAAATGGAGCGAGAGGCCTTCTATGATACGACGCAGACAGGCGATTTTTCTCAGCGCATCGAATGGCAGCTTTTGCAGACCAGGCAGCGTTTACTGGAAGACAATCTGAGATACAACAAGTGGAGTTTTCTGCCTTCGGTCGGTGGTTTCGGCAGTTACAATCCGACTTTTCAAAATGACAAATTTGTCAATCTATACAACACAGCCTATCCCACGTCATTCCTCGGATTTCAGATGACGCTGCCCATATTTCAGGGAGGCAAAAGGATCCGGTCCATCCGGATTGCTGAACTGCAACTGAGCCGTCTAGAAGAAGATAAAAAGGCTTTGTCGAATAATTTTACCACACAGTATGCAGAAGCACTCTCTGGTTACAAAGGAGGCCTCGCAAATCTTATCTCGTTGCGTGATAACCTGGCGCTGGCCGAAGATGTTTACAATACTTTGAGAATTCAATATAATGCCGGTATCAAAACTTATCTGGAAGTCATTATTTCAGAAACCGAGTTTCGCTCCGCCCAGATCAATTATCTGAATGCACTCTACCAGGTTTTATCGAATAAACTGGATTTGCAAAGAGCCACCGGAAGCATTTCGTTTAACTGAACAACCTGATTTTATGAATAGCAATCATCGCACTGTTTTTTCTTTTACCATCATTCTCTTTGCATGCTTCGTTGTCGGATGCGGAGAAAAGCCGCCACCTCCCGCCCCACCGCCGCCTGTGTCAATAGCGACCTATGAAGTAAAGGCGGGCGATGCCACTTATTATAATCAGTATCCGGGTACAATCGCTGCGCTCAATGAAGTGCAGATTTTGCCGCAGGTATCGGGTTATATCACTGGTATTCATTTTAAAGACGGACAACAGGTGACCAAAGGAATGAAATTGTATTCCATCGATCAGCAACAATACCAGGCAGGAGTGGATCAGTCGGTTGCCAATCTGAATGTGGCGAAGGCAAACCTGGCGCGTGCGCAACAGGATGCGGACCGCTATCTCGACCTCCAGAAGAAAGATGCCATCGCAAGACAGGTGGTTGATCATGCACTGGCAGATCTTCAGACCGCGAAAATGCAGGTCTCCGCTGCGGAAGCCAATGTTCGCAATGTGCAGACGGGACTGAGGTACTCCAATATTTATTCGCCGCTGACCGGTACGATTGGTATTTCATTGGTCAAGATGGGCGCTGCTGTTTCTCCGGGCGTTACATTGCTTAACACCGTATCATCAGATGACCCGGTAGCAGTAGATGTTGCTGTCGACGAAAAAGACATTACCAGATTCATATCCCTTCAAAAAACTGATAACAAGGCAAAAGATTCGGCTTTTACGTTGAATCTGCCCGGTGGAGAAACCTATCCAATTCCAGGCACTATTGCGCTCATCGACCGGGCAGTGGATCCCCAGACGGGTACCATCAAAGTGCGACTCTCGTTTCCCAACAAAGAAAAAACATTGAAGCCAGGCATGAGTGCAACGGTTCGCATTCTCAACAACGGCGGTACCCAACAGTTGCTCATACCATATAAATCTGTTGTAGAGCAGATGGGTGAATATTTTGTTTATGTAGTACAGGCAGATACCGTGGTACAACGCGGTATCACGCTCGGAACCCGCATCGGTGAAAATATTATTGTACAGAAAGGACTTGAATCAGGTGAAAAAATAGCCACAGAAGGTATACAGAAACTGAGAACGGGTTCAGCAGTTAAATCCCAGCCGCGTCCATGATAGCGAATACATTTATCAGGCGTCCCATTACCGCCATCGTTATATCCATTGTCATTGTAATCGTTGGTTTGCTTGCATTGGTAAACCTGCCGGTGAGCCAGTATCCTGCGATTTCGCCGCCACTCATTCAGGTGACGGCAAACTTCACAGGTGCAGATGCGCAGACGGTTGAACAAACGGTCATGACACCAATAGAGACGCAGATCAATGGTGTTCCCGGAATGGCATATATGCAGGGGAACAGCACGAGCGACGGACGTTCTACCATCAACGTCACACTCGATGTGGGCACCGATGTGGATATTGCTGCACTCGATATTCAGAACCGTGTGGGCATTGCTACTCCGCAGTTGCCGGATGACGTAAAAAGAGTGGGCATTATCACAAGGAAAAGAAATCCGAGCATCCTTTTGCTCGTGGCCATGTTTTCTCCAAAAGGCACGCACAACGTGACCTTTATAGACAACTACACAAATATTTTCGTTCGGGATGCACTCCTCCGCGTGAAAGGCGTGGGCGACATATTTACCAGGGCAGACGATTTCAGCATGAGGGTATGGTTGCAGCCCGATAAACTGGCGCAGCTTGGACTATCCGCAGGCGAAGTGGTGTCAGCACTGCAGGATCAGAATCTGCAAATAGCCGCAGGTTCAGTCGGTGCTCCGCCTCAACATTCGGTACAGGCATTTGAATACAGCGTATTCACCAACAGCCGGCTGAGTTCTGTAGAGCAGTTTAACAACATCATCGTAAGATCAAAACCCGGAGACGGTTCCATCGTATATCTGAAAGATGTCGCACGCATCCAACTCGGAAAATTCAGCTACGCCAGCAATTCATTTGTCGACGGTAAACGCGCATCTTATCTCCTCGTCTACCAGGCCCCAGGCAGCAATGCCATGGAAACTGCAGCCGGTATAACGGAAGCTATGGAGAGTCTGAAAAAATCTTTCCCGCAGGACATCGATTATGTCGTACCCTTTGAATCGGTTTCGGTAGTAAAGGTTTCGATCGAAGAGGTAGTAACCACCCTCGTGGAAGCATTGCTCCTGGTTGTGCTCGTTGTATTCCTGTTTCTTCAAAACTGGCGGGCAACGCTGATCCCGGTACTCGCTATTCCCGTTTCAATCATCGGCACGTTCGCATTGTTTATTCCACTCGGTTTTACTGTCAACACACTCACGCTTTTTGGTTTTGTACTGGCCATCGGTATTGTGGTGGATGACGCCATCGTGGTAGTGGAAGCCGTGCAGCATTATATAGATCATGAAAAGCTGACACCGAAAGAGGCGACTTACAGAGCCATGAAGGATATATCCGGACCGGTCATTGCCATTGCACTGATTCTGGCGGCGGTTTTTGTGCCAGTTGCATTTATTCCGGGTATAGTGGGTAGATTGTACCAGCAATTCGCCATGACGATTGCCATCTCGGTCCTCATCTCCGCATTTGTGGCACTGACCCTTACACCCGCCCTGTGTACTTTGCTGCTCAAGCCTTCTGAAGTAAGCAGCAAATCGAAAGGACTCAACAGGTTTTTCTATGTATTCAATAACTGGTTTGAAAAGGTTTCACTGCGATACACCCTCGGTGTGCGAAGAGCAGTTAAGGGTGCCCGTTATGTCATCGTTTTGCTGCTTTGTATTTTTGTGGGTACCGGACTTTTGTTTAAAAACAAACCAACCGGATTTATTCCAACCGAAGATGAGGGAAGGTTATTTGTGACTTTTGAATTGCCTGAAGCATCTTCTACACAAAGAAGTCTCAATGTGCTCGACACCATGATGAAGATCATGGATAGAACGCCGGGCATCAAGCATTACGCAGCGCTCGGTGGTCTGAACGTTGTGACCTTCGCCACAAAATCAAACAGCGGTACCATTTTTACAAGCCTTGATCCCTGGGATGAAAGAAAGGATAAAACGCTTCAGCTAGCAGGCATCATTGCGCAGTTGCAGAAAGAATTTGCCAGCATTCGCGAAGCGAATATTGTCGTCATTCCGCCACCGGCTATCCCGGGTCTCGGACAGACAGCAGGATTCTCTTTTCAGTTGCAGCAGCGCGGCAGCAATGACGATATAAAAGGTTTTGAAAGAACTTTGCAGACTTTCCTGGGCGAACTCAACAAAAGAAAAGAGATCAGCAGGGCTTTTTCTTTTTTTACTGCAAAAACGCCCGGCTATAAAGTGGAGGTCGACCGGGAGAAGGCGAAAAAAATGGGAGTGAACATTGCTGAAATTTATACAACCCTTCAAACCTTTCTGGGCAGCCGGTATATCAACGACTTTGCGCTCTACGGCAGAAACTTCAGGGTAGTGGCTCAGGCGGACACGATGTACAGAAACGACATTGCCAATCTGCAGCAATATTATGTGAAGAACAGTGAGGGGTCCATGATTCCTTTGAGTACACTGATGACTACTACTGTGATAGAAAACGCGCCGCTGGTCTCGCATTTCAATCTTTTCCGTTCTGCAGAGGTCAATGGCAATCCAGCACCAGGATACAGCAGTGGACAGGCCATCGAAGCATTGCAGGATGTAGCTGCGAAAGTATTGCCGGAAGGATATGGTTATGAATTTTCCGGATTGAGTCGCGAAGAGTTGAAAGCAGGCTCGAGTACCATCATCATATTTTCTTTGTCGATCGTTTTTGTTTTTCTTTTTCTCGCGGCATTGTATGAAAGCTGGTCGGTTCCTTTCTCGGTTTTGCTGGCCGTACCACTGGGAGCATTTGGAGCCATCGTGACACTCACGATCATGCCGTCCATGACAAACAATATCTACGCACAGATAGGTTTGATTACGCTGATCGGTCTGGCGGCAAAGAATGCGATCCTGATCGTTGAGTTTGCCAAAGAAAGGGTCGACAATGGCATGTCGATCGTGGGTGCGGTGCTGGAAGCAGTGCGGATCCGTCTGCGTCCTATTATTATGACCTCACTGGCTTTTATTTTGGGAGTTTTGCCACTGGCTTTTGCATCGGGAGCCGGCGCCATTGCCAGATCGACGATGGGATGGACCGTGCTGGGAGGTATGCTGGCAGCGACTTTGCTCGCAATCTTCATTGTGCCCGTTTTGTTTGTGGTGATCACCCGGATAAGTCTTCGCAAGCGGGAAAACGCGCAAACCAAAGCGGTTCCAGATGGAAAATATTAACCATTCAACCCCTGTTTTTATCCTTTCCTAAGAAATTAGTTGTTCTCCTAATTAATTAGTAGTATTATTGTGGAAAGCTTATTTCCATGGTAAAACTCGCTAAAAGGGAAGAACAGATCATGCAGGCATTCTGGGACTTGAAAAAGGCATTTATCCGGGATGTCATTCCCCAGTTGCCCGAGCCACGTCCACATTACAACAGCGTAGCCACCATCGTCAAAATCCTCGAAGAAAAAGGATTTCTTTCGCACGAATCGGTCGGCAATATTTATTGCTATTATCCCCTCATATCACGGGAAGATTATCAGAAGCACTCCATGAAAGATATTGTCAGTCAGTACTTCGACAATTCCTATCCGCGTATGCTTGCATTTTTTGCAAAAGAGGAAAACCTCTCTGAAGATGACTTAAAAGAAATTTTGAAAATCATAAAAGACAAAAAATCATGATACCATATATTATTCATGCGGGTCTGATATTGGGTGCCTGTCTCGCATTCTACAAGCTTCTGCTCCAGCGTGAGACATTCTACCGCCTGAACAGATTCGTTTTGGCGGCGTGTCTGATAGTATCATTTGGTCTGCCGCTTATACCAGTACCAGGCAAGTTTTCTATTCAACCAGCGGTGCAATCAGTGTCACAAAAGCCTGTGACAACTGTTACTCCGGCGAACTTCCTTCCGGTCATTGAGAAACCGGCGAATGCTGCGGAACCGATAACGGTTGCCGAGAATGCGATTACATGGGAAAGCCTCAAGACCTGGGCACTCTGGTTATACTGGTTTGGTGTGATAGCCCTCGGACTGAATTTTCTGATGCAACTGTTTATTCTTTTATATCGAGCCTATTCGAAACCCGCCATTATTGACGGACGATACAGGATCGTTGAGTTAAACAGCGACGCAGCGCCCTGCTCATTTGGTAACAATATATTTATCAATCCGGCCAAATACGATTGGGAAACTTACAATCAGATACTGCTGCACGAGAAAATTCATATCCGTGATGGCCACACGGCTGATATCCTTCTTGCAGAGCTTGTTCTGATTTTTCAATGGTTCAATCCGTTTGCGTGGGTATACAGGAAGGAACTTGAGACCAACCTGGAATATCTGACAGATGAGAATCTCCTCCGCCAGGACGAGGTGGATAAATCAAGCTATCAGTTAAGCCTGCTGAAGGTTTCTGCGCCGCATTTTCCACTCAGCCTGACTACAAACTACAATCAATCACTACTTAAAAAAAGATTAGTCATGATGAACAGAAAAAAATCAAATCTGCATACCGGATGGAAATACCTTTTTATCATTCCGGTCCTCGTCACGGCGGCGCTGTTGTTAAACAAGCCACTTGCCCTCGCGCAGGACGATGTGGCACGAACTGATAAGAATGCAAAACAGGATCAACCACGAAAAGACATGAGGCTGGATACAGAAGGTGCCTGGTTTGCGACGATCAAGGCTGACAAGGTCTCTGTGCAGTTTAAAAACGATGACGATGTCCACCATTCTTCAAACAGTTCAACCTTCCTGCTCAGCGAACTCGGCTCCCTTCCCCGCGATAAGTCAGGCACTTTTGAAATTAAACGAGAGGCAGGTACCATGCAATGCACGGGAAAATTTGAAGGTGAACAGGGAATGGGCCGCTACAAGTTTGTGGCAGATAAAAACTTTGCCGACTACCTTAAAAAGGAAGCTGTGGATGTGAATGATGAAGAGGATATGATGGTTTTTTTCTTTGTTGATCTTCGTCGCTCATATGTTGAAATGCTGAAAAAGAACGGATATGACAATGTCAAAAAACACGATCTCATTCCGCTCGCCGCTCTGAAGATTGATGAAAAGTACATCACATCTATAAAGGAAAGCGGATTTGCCGATTTTAAATTAAGGGAACTCATTCCACTTAAATCGCTTAATGTAGACCGTGAGTACATCCAGGAAATCAGAAATGCCGGATATAAAAATGTGACACTGAATCAATTGGTCACCTTTAAATCGCAGGGCATTAATGGTAAGTACATAAAAGATATGCGTGATGCCGCTAAGACGGATGGCAGACCGTCGGATTATGATAACGATGAGGATTTTGGAAATCAACTCGTATCACGGAAAGCACTGGGGGTAGATGCGGATTACATTAAATCTGTGAAGGATGCCGGATTTTCAGATGTGTCAAACGGTGATCTCATTGCGATGAAGGCTCTCGGCATTGATGGTGCCTTTATAAAATCGACGAGAGCAGCCTTTGGAGACATTCGGACGCATGATGTGATGGCTATAAAGTCGCTTGACATAACCCCTGAATATATAAGGAGTTTTGAATCGGTAGGTTTTAAGGATCT
>JACMLD010000124.1 GCA_014379785.1 Chitinophagaceae bacterium | reverse complement strand
TTATTCCTCTTCTCATACCCTATCGTTGTCTTCTCACCGTGCCCGGGATACACAATGGTTTCATCCGGCAAAACATACATTACATCCTTTATCTTTTGAATCAGGAGATCATGATTGCCGCCGGGCAGGTCGGTGCGGCCAATGCTGTTGCGGAACAATACATCACCCCCCATCACAAAACCATCGGCCTCACAGTAAAAACAGATATGCGCCGGACTGTGGCCGGGTGCAAAAAGCACTTTCAGCACATCGTCTCCCAACTTCACCAGATCGCCTTCTTCTAAAAACTCCAGCGGACCCTTGTAATTTTCAAAAGGCATCCCCCATTTCAATGCCGCTGCCGGAGCATATTCCAATACCGGTTTTTCACCCTCATGTATATGCGGAATCAGGTCATAAGTCTCGCTCACGAACTTGTTACCGAAGACATGGTCCAGGTGGCAATGTGTATTTAACAAATATTTAGGTCGCCATCCATTTTGCGATATAGTATCCGAAAGCTCCCTGCGTTCATTACCAAAGTAACAGCCGGGATCCACAATGATGCAGTCACCTGACTCATTATGCAGAATGTATGTGTTTTCTGCAATCGGACTAAAGACAAAAGTCGTTACTGTTAGCATAATCCGCCCCTCTTTTAAAGGTGAACTATATCACCCAAATGACATAATTTTAAATACTAAATGCCAGGTATGCAAGTTCAGGAGAATAGTTTGACACAGCAATTTTTTAAAATGAAGAAATTTTTTCTGCTTACCATCAGCTTAATATCGGGAAGTATCGTTTTTGGACAGCTTGGAACCGTTGAATTTGGAAAGAACAGGGTGCAATACAAGAATTTCAAATGGGCATATTACCAGACTGATAATTTCAATTCCTACTACTCCCAGACCGGAGAAGCACTCGCAAAATATGTAGCGCAACTTGCCGAAAAAGAATTGTCAGAGATAGAAGGATTTGTGGAGTACGGCCTGCAGCGCCGCGCAAACATCGTTATCTACAATAATTTCAACGACCTCGAACAGTCAAATATCGGGCTCAGCCTCGACTGGCAAACAACCGGTGGCAATACGAAGCTCGTCAACAACAAGATGCTTGTCTATTTTACCGGCGACCATCAGAATTTGAGAAGACAGGTCCGCAGTGGTATCGCAAGGATCCTGCTCGACAATGTACTGTTTGGCGATGACCTGGGCGAATTCGCAGCAAACCAGGCACTTCTTGATCTGCCCAAGTGGCTGACCGACGGATACGTGGATTATGCAGCTGAAAACTGGAGCACGGAACTGGACGACCAGCTGAAATCTGCGATACTCTCGGGCAAATACAGAAACTTTTATCAGTTTGCTTTTGACCAGCCACTGCTTGCCGGTCACTCGTTCTGGTACTACGTAGCCGAGCGATATAAAAAAGAAAACGTCACCTATTTTCTTTACCTGTCCAGGGTTTACAGAAACCTGAACAGCGCTTCCAACCGCATTGCAAAAAAGAAATTCAAAGAGGTTCTGAAAGAATTCATGGCCTACCAGGAAGAGAAATACAACAAGGATATCCGTGGCAGAAGAAATGCACCAAGAGGTAGCGTACAGACCGTAGAAGAGACTGACAACAACACGAAATTCTTCCGCTATTCGCCAAATCCTGTTCCACGCAGCCAGACCTACGCAATTGTAGAATTCAAAAATGGTCAGTACTGTGTTGTACTCCATGAAAACTTCATCTACCGCAAAGTGCTGCTCCGCAATGGAATCCGCATCAATGAAAATGAAGTCAACCCGAACTATCCACTGATAGCATGGGATCCAAAGGGAACCAACCTCGCCTGCATTTACAGCAGCGAAGGAAAAATCAGGCTATTCGTATACGACCTCGTAAAAAAATACAAAGCGATAAAAATCGATCTCCCGCAGTTTGACCAGATTCAGGACATGAAATTCATGCTGGATAAAAACACACTGTTGTTCAGTGCGGTAAGAAATGGCCAGACAGATATTTATACTTTTAAAATCGACACCGAAACATTTGATCAGGTGACCAATGATGTGTTCGACGACCTCGACCCTTCATTTGTAGCCTTTCCAAACAAAACCGGGATTATTTATTCTTCCAACAGGCCTTCTGCCACAGCAGTAACGGCCGACACGGTTTTGCCATCCAACAACAGGTACAATGTATTTCTTGTTGACAACTGGAACCGCAGTGAATTCAAACAAATATCTCAGTTATCGCGACTTCAATATGGCAACGCCCGCTACCCGATGCAGTACAATGTTTCTCACTTTACTTATGTGAGTGATGAAAATGGTATTGGCAACCGCTGGGCAGGATGGTTCACCACACAACGCGCTGGAGTGGACACTATTTACAAGATTGGTGACGAAATACTGCGCAATCCTGAATTCAAAGACCTCGATTCAACGCTGAAGGTTTACAATCTCAGCAAGCCAGATTCGATGTACACAGTTTCTATTACAAATGATTCCGCATACGTCTTCCCGCTGACCAATTATCAGAGCACACTAAAAGAAACAAAGATTGCAGGCGAGGCCGGACTCGTGAGCGAAGTAAGACAGGAAGGTGATCTGCTGTTTCTCTATAAACTCAGGGTTGACGATGCCACCCTGAAAAAAAGGAGCGTAAATCCGCGTCCGACCGAGTACCGGAAAAAACTGATAGATGCCGAGCGTGTTTCAACCGGCGATGCACTCATATATAAGCCACCAGCGGACTCGGAAAAGAAGACCGATATTTTTGAAACAGAATTCAGCACTGAGAAAAAAGATTCTTCCGCTGTCGCCAACCCTCAGACCGGCGCTCCAAAGGAAGACATGATTCCTTCTGTATTGAGCACGGCAAAACGATTTGACTATAAACTCAAGTTTTTTGTAGACAATGTATCCGGCGCATTCAACAATGATATCCTGGTTACCAGGTATCAGCCTTTTACCGGCAGCTTGCCTGTTGTACTCAACGCCAATGGCGGCTTCAACGGTCTCCTCAAAGCTACAGTGCTTGATGTGATGGAAGATCTCAGATTCACCGGGGCGGTCAGACTGCCCTTGATCAATACAGCAGGCGGTGGTACCACCTATATTGGTACCGGCAACCAGTTTGCTACATCAAACAATTCTCTGTTCGATGCCGGCGGAGAATGGTATGCGAGGTTCGATTATCTGAAGAAAAGAATTGACTATACCGCACTCTACTACCGTCAGACACAGATAGGATCTGCAAATGTCGGTGGCCAGGGCTATCCTGCAAAGATGTTTACAAATCTTTATCAGGCGATTGCAAAGTATCCACTTGATAAAGTGCGCAGCGTAAGATTTTCAGCAGGTGTAAGAAGCGATAAGATCGTGGTGAGAGCGGTAGACGAGCTTTCGCTTGAACTGCCGGATACAAAACAATCCTACCTCCTTACGAGACTGGAGTATGTGCACGACAATTCTGTAAACCCAACAACGAATATTTACAAGGGTGTCCGCTACAAATTTTATGTAGACTACAATGCTCAGATCAATAAGAGTGCAACCGACGCAGGAAAAAACAATTTCAATTTTGGATTCGACGGAAGATATTACTATCCGATCTACAGAAACTTTATCTGGGCCGGACGCGCAGGGGCAGACTTCAGCTGGGGCGATCAGAAAATCCTACACTATCTCGGCGGATCAGACGGATGGATGCTGCCAAAGGCAAACATGAACAACCCGCCTCAGGACCCTGCTTATGCATTTCAAACGCTCGCAGTGAATCTTCGTGGCCACAATCAGAATGTGGCAAACGGTAACAATGCCGTGGTGCTGAACAGTGAATTCAGATTGCCGGTATTTACAACACTTTTCAATAAACCAATCAACAATGCATTCCTGAGGAATTTTATGCTGACTCAGTTCATCGATTTGGGCACGGCATGGAATGGCGCTTACAGCAAAATTGAGCGTCCGCAAATAGTTTATACCGACGATGGAAACCCTAACAATCCGGTTTCTGTCCGCATCAAAGCCGGTGGTATCGGACCTTTTGTTGGGGGCTACGGATTTGGTGCAAGGAGTACGCTTCTTGGATACTTCCTCAAACTGGACGCAGGCTGGTCAATGGATCGCTTCTTCAGAGGTAAACCCATCTGGCATTTCGGAATGGGTGTGGATTTCTAAAAATCTTATCTTCTATATTGAATGGCTCCTTTTTACGGGGCCATTTTTTTTGACAACATCTTCAGTGTAAAATAAAAGATTGAAAGAAGAAATGAAAAGCTGACTATCATGGCCCATGCATTGGCATTTTCCAGCGGATGAAAGATGATCTGAAGAATATCAGCGGCCAGTGCGAAGGGATTGGTCACAATATCCCAACTGTTGAATCTCATATACCTGCCAATATAAACTCCCAGTGCATTGAGGCACATTACCGGAAATACAAACAGCCAGTCGTATCGGATTTTCCATCGCTGGTCTATGATCTTTTCGATGTGGCGAACGGATAAAATACCCATCAGCAGCGCATTCCAAGCAAAAGAAATGATAAGAATTAGGTCAAACCATTTTGGGACGAGGTAGCTATCGAACAAATGAAACAGATCGGTGAGGATGTAAAAAGAATTCGGAATAAACAAAAGCCAGGCTGTCGCAAGCACAGGCAGCCAAATATTACTTCGACTGAGTGCAGGCTTGTTCAACAATTGCCATGAAATAAAATAAGGGATAAATGCAAGAAAGAGATTCCATATCAGAAAAAGAAAATGCAGCTCACCGGTATAGACGATGCGTACAGCAATCATCGATGCACCAAATGATGATGAAAGGATGAGCAGGCGGTTTATTTCTGCCTCTAAAAACGATAGAGGTAAAATGGCTTTTACCAGGGAAGATGTGTTTGTCATAATATTTTTGGAATGAAAATGATAAATCCTGTTATTAATGCAGCAATGGAAACAATCATCACGGCAGCGGCTGACAAATCCTTTATGATGCGGATATCTTCATTACGTCCGGGAGAGACAAAGTCACAGAGTTTTTCCAGTGCCGTGTTAAATATCTCAGCCATCCAGACCAGTGCAATGACAATGGTGATGGCCGTCCACTCTCCTGCGGAAAGTCCGACCATAAACCCCATCAGCACAGCAATCACAGTAGCAAAAGCATGTATCACTGCATTGTGCTGTTCCATAAAAAAGTCGAGCACACCCTTTCCGGCAAAGCCGAAACTTCTGAGGCGATCTCTCAGGGAAAATTTTTGGATCATGTTATTTTAAATAATTTTTGACGTCGTTGTCTGATTTGTTCCAGGACAGCCAGGTGAGGCCACGCTGGTTTTCGAGATAGCCCATTTTTCTCGTTTCGATTATTTCATCAATGCAGGCTGTGCATCTTGCTATGTTTTTTCCGGCGGCATTGAGCTCTGTCTCGCGTGCCCGGAGTATGGTAATATTTTTATCGAGCACCGGCAGCGCTTTGTCAGATAGTTCCAGTAAAAATCTCAAATCGATTGGAGTGCGGCTTCTGTGACTGATATTGTATTCGGCCATGTAAACATCCCAGTTGACCATGGATGCCAGTGATAGAAAGCATACCAGGGCAAAAGCATTCATGCGGAAAAGAAAATAATTTGTTTTACGGAATCTGATTTTTACAAATGCGGTGATGAGTCCGATCAAAACTGCTACGAGAAAAAAGAGGACGCCAATTCTTTTATACGCAAGTCCCATTTCGCGGATATAGTAATAATCGCGCAGGAGAACAGAAATCACGAGAATGAAGTTTTGCAACAACCAGATATAAGCGCCGATCCTGAGCCATTTGTTTCGCTTGTAAAAATTGAGATTGCCTCTGAAAAAAAACAGGAGGACAACAATAGCAAGGATGATTGAAAAGATGAGTTGTTCGGTTCCCTCGTGGATGAGGTTGGAGAGGTTGAGTCCCGGCTTTGGAGAAAAGTTAAACCAGAGGTAATCGATGTCAATGATATTGATTATTAACAGCAGCAGGTTCAGCAATGCGAGGCTGATGATTCCAACGGTGTTTTCGTTTTTGAGTGCCATGGTTCCTTTGCCAAATTTGCCCATGAACTCAAGAGCGATTTCCATAAAAAACCATTTGGCGGCCGGCTTCTCCTTCCTGCCGGCACGTTGCAGGTCATCGTTCAGTGCGGCTTCCCTTCTTTCAAAATAACTGATGGATGAGCGAAGCAGCAAGGCACCGGTGATATAACTGCCAACGCAAAAGAACCAGATTCTATCCATCGAAAATATTCTGAAGAATCCAGAAAGAGAATTTTCCATGAACCAGGCGAACTGTTGCAGAATGGAGGCGAATACATTGTTTGCCGAGAGGTAGACAACAAAGAAAACAAATGCAATCAGCAGCGGGATAACGGCATAACGAATATATCTGGCTGGGCCTTTTCTTTTTGAGCTGCCTTTGCGGAGGTTCACGAGCTGGTTAAAAAATCCGGGAATGAATACTGCAAAGCTCAGCATGGCCGCACCTCCAGCAAACCACACCGAGCGATGTACATATTGAGCAAATGCTACAGTCAGGAGCATCGTCACGCTCCATGAAATTTTGCTCAGGTCTGTATTATGCAGTATCAAAAAGATCAGGCAGAAAAGATGCAGGAACAGAAAAATGAAAAAGTTTTTGTTTTTCTGAGGGGAATACAAGGCAAACAGCGATCCGATCAAAAATGCATCGAAGAGGATTGCGTTGAGCGCAAGATTTTCCTGCCAGAAAATCATGCTGAAAAGTATTCCGCCGGTAATTATCAGAATCACGGTTGTAAGGGAGGTGCGTTTCATACTATTTGTTTTGGAGGTTTTGTCTGAGTAAATGTGTTGGCTGGTGCACTATCTCGAACCATTGCCAGTGGCTGATGGTCGCGGATTTCCTTCCTCGCCGGTATGCTTTGTAAAATGCTTTCCAGTATTCCGGCATGGTAGCGATGCCGTACAGTATGGTAGAAATAACCGGAAATGAGAGATGCCTGTTGCCGAGCATGAATGCCTGGAGAGAAACTTCTCCTTCGTCGGTGGTAGGATAGCCGAGAATGATGTGCTTCATGTCGTGCTTCGCGTAGTGGGTGAGCAATTCAAATTCATTTTGCTCCAGCATTTCCACCAGGTCCCTTCCAAGGGTGCCTGGCGGAAAATGGAGGAGTTGTTTTTTGGAGTACGGAAAAACCTGTGGTTTCCGGATGATTCTAAGCACAGGCAGCGCAAGATGATGCGTGAGGTAAACAAGCAAGCGGCTTCTGAGGTCAATAATTCGTTTATACATATCTGAAAGTGCTTTGTATTTCAAAGTACAGGTACAAAAAAAATTTATCCAATCGATTTAATCATTTGCTCCAGTGCATCGAGATGGAGTTTGAAGGCTTTCTCCCCAGCTTTTGTCACCGAGTAGGTTGTATTTGTTTTTCTGCCCACAAATCCTTTCTGAACTTTTATAAATCCGTTTTCTTCGAGTGTTTTCAGGTGCGAGGCGAGGTTTCCGTCGGTCACTGCTATCAGTTCCTTCAGTTCGTTGAAGTTTACTTCGGCGTTTACCATGAGTGAACCCATGATTCCCAGTCGGATCCTGCTGTCGAAAACCTTATTGAGATGTTCTATTGGGTTCTTCATCTAGTTGTTGCGTTCGTATTTCCACCACATTACAATACCATAAATAATATGCAGCACTCCAAATCCCAGTGCCCAGAGCTGAAGACTGTAATCGAGCAACCAGAGATTGATCAATCCCAATACAATCTGTCCGAATCCAAGATACCGCACTTCACCCAATGTGTATTTGCTTCCGTTTACAAGGGCAAGTCCATAAAATATCAGGCAGGACGGTCCAATCAGTATTTCAATATCATTATACCACAGGCTGATGATGAAGAGTCCGCCGGTCACCAGCGGAATGGCCGTGTTAAACATCAGACGGCGGGCCGCCGCATCCCAGATGGCAATCTGGTTCTTCCTGGCTCTCAGCCAGGTAAAGAGAAAAGCGGTAATCAAAGCGCTGATAAATACACCTGCTGCAATGTAAAGCAACCGGGTATACAGGGTTTCGGAGTCACCGATGATGCCCGACATAAAATCAGAAATGGCATTGCTGGCCAGCCATGCCCCAATGAGCGCACAAATTCCCGCCGCTACACCGCTCCAGCCGCTGAGACTGATAAAACGGCTGCTCCGCTCCATCATCCGTTTGATATCCTGCAAGGCCGCCAGAGACTGCTGTTGTTCATTCATATTAAAAGCACTTTGAAAAACAAAGTAAATAGTAATTTCTTGATTTATCAAATTTTTGGGAAAGCTTTTTTGCCACCGATGTAAATTGCAAACACTGTTTAAACGGTAAAATGTTATTTTTGTGCTTTATGAGTGTCCTGAAACAGTGTTCTTTTAAAACCTTATTCTTCTTTTTCGCGGTACTGCTCTCAAACGCTTCCATGGCGCAGTCAAAGCTCATCCGTGGCTACATAAAAGATGCTCTCAGCGACGAAAGGGTGCCCTTCGCATCCATCAGCTTTCAAAAAACAGGCGGGGGTAAACTCAGCGACTCGGCTGGTAATTTTGCTTTTCGCCTCGATGAATGGCCAAACGACACCCTCGAGGTGACTTATGTTGGCTACAAAGACTATAAAATTTATGTTGGTCCGGATCAGATTCGGCGCGCGGTAAACAATGAATTACAACTCGTTATCAGCCTCGACCGCGGAAAAATTGTCTCCGAAGTCATCGTAAAACGCAAAATTGACCGCGGTCTCCTCATGTGGAAACGCATCGTCCGCCGCAAACCTGCCAATGACCGCTACCGATTCAACAATTTCTCATACGAACTTTACAACAAACTGGAGCTGGACATCAACCGCATCAACCGCGAAAAAATGAAGCAGATGGGACTATTAAAACCCTTCAACTTCATTTTCGACAATGTTGACACCAGCGAAGGTCAGCCCTTTCTGCCTGTATTTCTTACAGAAACCATCTCAGACTATTACTGCACGCCCAAACCGTTCCGCTCCCGCGAAATCATAAAAGGCAGCAAAACACA
>JACMLD010000014.1 GCA_014379785.1 Chitinophagaceae bacterium | reverse complement strand
CATCTTCAGCAAACTGTATGGTTTCCCGTTCAATGGCAGCATGAATTCTTTGCAGAGATACACGGATAAGGAAAGCGGTCTCACCTGTTTCCTCGAGTTGAGAGTGGATCCCCAGTTTATAGATGTTGTGAGCAAAATGGAATTGCCGGATGCATCCGTCTTTGAAAATTACCGTGAGTATGGTGAGATTCTCCAAATACCAAACATTCGTGAAATACTGCCGGTAGAAAATTTTGTTTTTGAAGGAATGGCAGTCATATATATTGAAGATGTAACAGAGAGAGAATCCATTGCAGCTATAAAAAATAAATTGCTGAGTATACATTCGCTGGCAGATGCCAGTGTGTTTGAATACCTGCAAACGCAGATGCAGAATCTGCTCGGCCTGCCTGGTATACGCATTGGGTTAACACCGTTTTTCAAAGTCAAAAATCATTATGTTTTTGCGGAGAAATATTACCAGAACAGCATTCTGCTGAAATATCAGAAAACACCTGCGGCCCAGGCTTTTCTGTGCGACAAAATGAATCATGCTTTTTTAGAGACGCTGGATATACGTGCCATTCCTGAAATCACTGCGGAAGTCATGAAGGATTATCCCTTCATGGATTGCATACAGGAACAGGGAGGCAAGAGTATTATTTTCGCGCCACTTAGATCCGGTGATCAGCTGATAGGTGTGCTGGCCCTGATGTCTGACAAGGTTGGTTATCTCAACAACAGTCATCTGGTTACCATTGCCCCTGCCATACCATTGTTTACACTTGCGCTTGAAAAAAGCCAGGAACACCTGGATACTGAAATAGACAGAGTAGTAAAACAGCAGTTTACCGCGGTGCAATCCTCTGTTGAGTGGAGGTTTACGGAAGCAGCACTTGAATATATCAACAAGACCAACGCCGGTGAGGATGCCAAGATTGCGAGCATTGTTTTTGACGATGTATATCCTTTGTACGGAGCGGTGGATATCCGAAACTCTTCTACGGAGAGAAATCAGGCGATACAGCAGGATTTGCTGGAACAGCTGCAGGCGGCACATGTGATTGTGAAAAAAGCAGAACTCTACACCAGTTTTCCATTGCTGCAGGAGCTGCAATACCGGATCAACAAATATATGTTTACGGTCTCCAACGCGCTGTTTTCAAGTGATGAAATTGCGATTCACAATTTTCTAAAAGAAGAAATCGTGAAATTGTTCCGTCACCTCAAAGAAGTGGTGCCGGAGATAAAGAAAGACATAGATTATTATTTTGGTTCGCTCGACGCTCACATTGAAATGCTATATCACCACAGAAGGGAATTTGAAGAAAGTATTTCTGCCATCAATAATAAGCTGGCGAAATTTTTTGACGAGGAACAGCTGCAGGCGCAAAAAATTTTCCCGCATTATTTTGAACGCTTCGTTACAGATGGGGTAGATTTCAATATTTATATAGGTCAGTCGATTTCTCCCACCCAGAAATTTGATTCTTTTTATCTGAAGAATCTTAAGATGTGGCAATTGACCACACTTGCAAGAGCAGCGCAGATGACAGAGCGCCTCAAAAAAGAATTATCGCTTTCGCTTGATACCACACAGCTGATTCTTGCGCACAGCAATCCGATTTCGATCAGTTTCCGGTCGGATGAAAGGAAGTTTGATGTAGACGGCGCATACAATATCCGTTACGAAATAATTAAGAAGAGAATAGATAAGGTTCATATAAAGGACAGCAACGAAAGACTGACCCAGCCCGGTAAAATCGCCATTGTATATTCTCAGCCCCGGGAGGCGGCGGAATATGAAGAATACATCGAATTTCTCCAAAATAAAGAGATGCTGAACAGCGACGTAGAACATTTTGAGCTGGAAGAGTTGCAGGGAGTCAGCGGTTTGAAGGCATTGCGCGTGGGCATCAACTTTGAGAAGCTGAAAGTTGAACCAAGAGTTACACAACTCAAAAACATCGAGCCGACATTTAATTAATGACCCGCGACTGAAGCTGGGATCTCAGGGTCTGTCTTGCAGCAACCAGGTTGTTTTTTTCATCCTGATCCAGCGTGACCCATGCCCGGTTGTCCAGGTATTGTTTGTACCACCCGGTGTATTTAAACGCGAAAATTCCCGATGCAATTGTGATGATCAGCCCGGCCAGAGCATATTGCCCGCCGAATATGAAAAGCAGGATGGTCAGAAGCGTGAGCCACAAAAAATACAGCACGGTATAGCAGGCTACGAAAATCCAGGAATAAAAATCTTTCCGGTAAACTTTCTTATCAGCAATTTTTCTGGCAACAAATATGGGCAGGCTGTTAAGCAGTATGCCGGTTATAAATACGGGCAGTCCGGCAATCAGACCTGGGAGCGAAGTATGGCTGTTTTTACCGACGACTGTTGTATCAGAAATTCCTTTTTTCTTCAATTCTTCAAAATAGGATTCACCGGCCATTTGAATGCGCGTTACTTCGGCGTCTGATATGGTGTTGATTTTATTACAGATTTCTTTTTGCTGCTGAAAATTGGTTTTCGATTTGATCGCCCACTTCCCATCATCGGTGCGGATATCTGTACGGTGAATGGCCAGCAGGAAATCTGCCGCCACCAGGCGGGAGGGGTCGTCTATATGCAGGCATTCCTTGCATAGCGCCGTATATGCGTCTTTACTAATGCGCAGGAGGGTGGCAGGGGAATTGGTCTCGTAATTGTCGCGGTATGCTGCCAGGTCAATCGGCTCTCCCATATTTATCAACAGATCAGTACGCGATTTTGTGGGATGTGCATAGCTGATGCCCACGGGTACTATGGGGATATTAAAATGGTGACCCTGTTTGCTGACAGTACCGAAAGCGAGCCGGAATACTCCTTTTCTCAGCGGATAAATCTGCCGTTCTATATGGCTCGTGCTTTCAGGAAAAAAAATGATCACACCTCCTGATGCCAGGATTTTTTCAGCCTCCGAGAAGCTGCTGTCATTTGCATTTATGGTTTTTCTGCCGCCCCCATGTGCGTGCACAGGCATCATGTGCAACCAGGATAGTATTCGTTTTACGGGACCATTTACAAAGACATCGCCACGGGTAAAAAAATGTACGGCTCTTTTGGAAAGGATGCCTATCACGGCGGCGTCCATAAGTGAACTGTGGTGGTTGGCGATGAGGATGGCAGGTCCGTTGGGTGGAATGTTTTCAAGACCGGAGACATAGATCTTACGATAGAAAAATCGAAGTCCGACAGTCATTAATATTTTAGCCAGCGTGTAAAGCATAAAAAATGTTCCGACCGAAGGGTGGAACATTTTTAAATATAATCAAGGTTATTGAATACAGGAGGAAAATGAAGGTAAATGCGTTACGAAGTTGACGCGGAACAATCTATCGCCTGATGGTGACTTTCGTACCTATTGGTATCATTTCATACAATTCTTCTATTTCTTCTCTTTTAAGGGAGATACATCCGTTGGTCCAGTTTTGGAAATAGTCGACAGCCATGTCATCTCTTGCCCAGGTGCCGTGTATACCTATGCCGTTGCCGATTCGCGCAGATTTCGGGATAAGGCCCTTCGCCTTGCGTGCGTTGAATTTCTCGTAATCAGCTTTCGTGGGATAATCGATCAGCATCATCTTGTCCCATTTTTCGTGCGGACGCTTTGATATGATTTTGTAAGTGCCTTCCGGAGTTTTTCTGTCTCCCTCCATCATTTTATCGTCGATGCTTTTACTGCCGAAAACAACCGGGTAGGTAGCGTACCATCCTTCTTCATCGTAGACCTGCAGTTCATAATCAGATTTATCGATTATGATGTAAGTAGTTCCGTTGAGCTCATTGTTAAAAAAATTATGGCTAACTTTTCTTTTGTTTTCAAAACGTGTGAATGAAAATAATCCTGCAGCAAGGATAAGACAGGTTCCAACAACAATTCTGTTCATAACAACGGAGGTTTATCTTAAGTTTTAATAGGTTGTTGGGAATCGGGGTTGCAAATAAAACGAAATTCCGGGTATAATATTTTCGTTGGGGAGAAGTTTTAGGAAAGCATTAGGAGCATGTTAATTAACTGATAATCAACCAGGCTTATGAAGATTTTATTTTTTCTTTTGCCATTTTTTGCAGGTGTGGCAATTTCCATTCAGGCGGGGATCAACAGTCAGCTGCGGGTTTCGATAAATCACCCTGTGCTGGCGGCATTTATCTCATTTTTTGTCGGGACAATTACGCTTGCGATCATGTTGTTTTTTTCGAAGCAGGTGATGCCTGAGATATCGCAGTACGCCAATATTGGATGGCATAAATATATCGGCGGGTTGCTTGGCGTATTCGTGGTAATCGTGGCGCTGGTTTCGGTGCGGGAGATTGGGGCGTCAAATCTTGCGGTGCTTGTAATTGCGGGTCAGCTTGTAACGGCGGTGATCATGGATCAGTTTGGATTGCTTGGCCTGGCAAGGTCTCCCATCACGATGCAGCGGGCTGCGGGGGTTTGTTTGTTGATTGCAGGAGTTTATTTGGTGAATAAAAAGTAAAAAGTTTAAAGAATGAAGTTTAAAGGAGAGAAGTAGGAAGTAGGGAAGTTTAAAGTATAAAGTTGAAAGGAGGGAAGTGGGAAGTAGGAAGGTTAAAGTTGAAAGTATAAAAGTTGAAAGGAGAGAAGTAAAAAGTAAGGAAATATTAAGTAAGTAAGTGAATAGTGGGAAAATTTACTGAAGGCCAAGGGCCGGGGTACCGGGAAGAGACTAAGACCAAACTAAACACTTACCACTGTCTGACTTTATACTTTCAACTTCTTTACTTTTTACTTCTCTCCTTTCAACTTTTATACTTTAACCTTCCTACTTCCCACTTCTCTCCTTTAAACTTCATTCTTTCAACTTTATACTTATTCTTCTACCAGTTACTCAATCTTATCCCCAAATTAAACGGCGTGTGATCAAGATGTTTTTCAAACATGCTTTCTGTGGCGAGTGAGCCGTAGAGTTTCACTGGTCCGAGCTGCACTTCGGCGATATAGCTCAACTTGAATTGGTTCAGCTGATAGTCGTCGTGAATCTTCTGCTTTCCATCTTCATTAGTCACTATTTTCTGACGCGCTGAGTAGAGGTATCCCGCGCTGGCACCAACACTCAGTCCGAATGATCGGGTGCTTCTGTTGTTTGGCGTGAAATTGAAATTCAGCATGACCGGTACGGTGGCGTAGTCCGCTGCCAGTTTATTCTTTTTATAGTTGCGCGTGGCATCTATCCTGAAATTGTTGTTGTCTTTATTATAGAGCCAGTTGGTGGTATAACGGTAGTTGTTCAACTCGAGGCCAACTCCATATTTCAGGTTCACCACATGCTTTATCAGGTTCACACGCTGCATCACGATCCAGATGTTTACGTTGATTGATTTGCCGTTTCTGAGGTCAAATTTGTCTTTGTCACTGCCGAGTGCAAAAGCCTGCACGGCCGGAGAAGTATAGTCTGTCTTATCTGAATAGTTGGCAAATCCAAGATCCACCACACCCCAGTTTGTGCTGACATTTCTTTTTTTGCCTGACTTGTGTTTTACGGAGTATTCCACGCCGCCTTTTCTTTCATAGTTTCCGTCACTTTTTTTCACGATGATCATATTGCCTACATGAACTGTGTCGGGATTGCCTGTCTTTGTTGAGTCTGTTTGTGCCATTGTACTTATGGTCAGGCATAGCGCTGCCAGAAGTAAGTAAACCTTCGTCATAAAATTTGATTTTTTCGTTTTTTAGATTGTTATTTGACAGCTATTTCAAAGCCGCCGATTAGTATGCCCGCCCGGCTCTCATCATCACCTGTTCTTTTAGATACAAACCTGGATGCTTTTCTGATAAAACCTCTCAGGGAATTTTTCTTATTAACAGTGGTATTAAGAACTTCAATATTGTCTTCGTTGTCCATAGAGGCGTAACTGATGACAGGTTTTTCGTCTGCGGGAATGGTGATATTGGTTGGTTGATCGATCACCTGGATGGTCTGTGGCGCTGCAGTTGCCATTGGTCCCACTTCGATTGCTCTTTCATCCAACGTTTTGCGAATTATATTGCTTCCTTCAATCTTCTGCTCCACCGCAACTGGTTCAGATTTCATGACTGCCGCAATTTTTTGTGCTGTTTGCTGAATGGGTTCAGTAATAACAGGCTCTTCCTGAGTATCGTCTTCTATCGGTGTAACGGTATCCTTTACCGATGGTTTATTTGTATCTGATTTTACATTTGATGCAACCAGTTCTTTTCCAGGATTGGAATCTCCCGAAGCAAGTGAAGGTGATTTCTCGGTGCCGTTGTTCAGCCAAAATATTCCTGCTACCACCAGCACAATCGCTGCCGCTGCGTATTTCCACCAGATGGGCACCACCTTGTCGTCTTTTTCTTTTCTATATAGACTCTGTTTGTCAGGAAATACAATGTCTTTCTGTGGTTCAAATTTCAAAGAAAGAATCGTTTCGAATGAAGTCTGAAAGGCAGGGTTGCGATAAACGAAATCCTCAACCATTGCCTTCTCTTTATTGCTGAGTTCGTTGTCTGCATAAAGAATAAAATAGGATTCATGGTTCTCCAGATTCACGGGCGATTCTTCCGTTTCGGCTTTCAGCAAAGAATTTTTGAAGGCCAGCGGAATTGACTCAGAAGCATCCAGCTTCGTATCCAGCAACATGGCAAGCTCACCGGCCAGATCAGGGTTCTCCTCGATAAAAAGGTCCACAGCGCTTCTGTCATTATCAGACAACTCATTGTCTGTATAAAGAAGAAAATATGTTTCGTAGTTATGCCTGGTTATGTTCATAATGTTTTCTTTTCTTTCCGGCCAATTTTACAATACGTTTTCTGTACTCACGAGATAGGACTTCAGTTGTACCCTTGCTCTGTGCAGGTAAACTTTCACCTGGCTGTCGCTCAGTCCGGTGATGGTCCCGATCTCTTCATAACTGTATCCCTCATAATCTTTAAGAAGTACAAGACTTCTTTGTGTTTCGCTCAGCGTTTGTAAAGCTGTTTCAAGCACTTTTTTCAGGTTGTTGGCCGGCCGGTCAACCACTCTCGCTGTTTCGCTGAATTCTTCTTTCAAATGGATTCTCTTCACCTTTCTCAGATGATCAATCATCTGGTTATAAGCCACCGTGAAAAGGTATGACTTGCTTTTTTCAGCATCGACGCTGTCGCGGTTGCGCCAAAGTTTTTCAAAAGCTGTCTGTACTACATCCCTGGTGTCCTCTTCATGTCTGAGATTTTTCAGAATAAAGCGGTAAACATTATCCGAATAATTCCGAACGCAGTCGTTATAGTCCCTTTCTGTCATAAACTGGTCTGGTCTTGTTTAGTGGTGTGGTTATTTGTTATACGGCCACCCTGCCCCAAAAGTTACAAATAACCACAAATCTTTTTTTAAATTAAAAAGTCCCCGGAATTCCAGGGACCTTTCATGGCTATATGGGTTTAATTAGTTGAAAATCAACATATGACTTGAGATCGACTTTAAAATCATCACATCGGAACGGGTGTCTTCCTGCTCGTTAACGGTGCAATCACCCTTTTCCGGGACAGGATTTTCAGAAGCGGACATAACCGCAAAACCGGTGAGTAGGATAAGCACCAGCAACATCATTCGGACAAAGGTTTTCTGTGTCATAAAACACGCATTTGAAGTATAAGACGAAGTTATTTCAAAAATGTTACAGCTATTTTGCATATTCTATGAACTGCAGCTTTGGGCAGACAAACTGCGGTAATTTGCCGGTGAACAGGGGGAGGCTGCCATACAAATCCTAATTTTGTGACCTAAATTGCCAGTATGAACAATTCATTTGTTGAAAGAATAGGCCAGGAGCTCGTCGAAATCCGGGAAGCGGGATTATATAAGAACGAGAGAGTGATCACCAGTGAGCAGGGAGCCCGCATAACAGTAAACGGCAAATCTGTTCTTAATTTCTGCGCCAATAATTACCTTGGCCTCTCGTCCCATCCAAAAGTGATTGAAGCAGCGCACCAGGCGATAAAAGAAAGAGGATATGGCCTCAGCAGTGTAAGGTTTATCTGCGGCACGCAGGATATTCACAAGGAGCTGGAAAAGAAGATTGCTGAATTCCTGGGTACAGAGGATACCATCCTCTATGCAGCAGCTTTTGACGCGAATGGCGGGGTTTTCGAGCCATTATTTGGCGATCAGGATGCCATCATTTCTGATGCACTCAACCATGCTTCTATTATTGACGGGGTCAGACTTTGCAAGGCACAACGCTATCGTTATGAGCACAACAATATGCAGGATCTGGAGGCTAAGCTGGTTGAAACAGCGGCTCTGAGGAGCAGGATCATTGTAACCGACGGTTCTTTCAGCATGGATGGAACTATAGCGCAACTCGACAAAATCTGCGATCTGGCCGACAAATATGACGCAATAGTGATGATAGATGAATGCCATTCCAGCGGTTTTCTCGGTAAAACTGGCCGGGGAACCCACGAACACCGCGGAGTAATGGGCAGAATCGACATAATCACCGGTACGCTCGGCAAAGCGCTTGGAGGCGCAAGCGGTGGATTTACCAGTGGCAGAAAGGAAATCATCGAGATGCTGAGGCAGCGGTCAAGACCATACCTTTTTTCAAATTCGGTGGCGCCCTCCATTGTTGGAGCATCTATTGCAGTTCTGGATATGCTCAGCTCGACCACAGAACTGCGCGATAAACTGGAATTTAATACAAAGTATTTCCGCGAAAAAATGACGGCTGCGGGATTTGACATCAAACCCGGTGAGCATCCTATTGTGCCCATTATGCTTTATGATGCGGTACTCGCACAAAAAATGGCTGCTGCGCTGTTAGAGGAAGGTGTTTATGTGATTGGTTTCTTTTTTCCGGTGGTCGCGAAAGGCCAGGCGAGAATCCGCGTGCAGCTCAGTGCGGCGCATGAAAAAGCCGATCTCAACGATGCGATCTCGGCTTTTGTAAAAGTTGGGAAGAGTCTGGGTGTTATTTCGAAGCAATAACGCTTATTTCTACATTCACTCCTTTGGGTAAGCCTTTCACTGCAACGGTTTCGCGTGCAGGGAAGTCTGACTTGAAATATTTTCCATAGATCTCATTCACGTTAGCGAACAGACTCATGTCGCTCAGGAAAATAGTGGTTTTCACCACATGTTGAAAATCCATTCCCGCCGCAGCCAACACCGCTTTTACATTGTGCATTACTAGATGGGTCTCGGTGGTGATATCTGCAATGTCTAAAGAACCGGTTGCAGGATTGATGGCGATTTGGCCGGATACAAACAGAAGATTTCCTGCCAGCACCGCCTGATTGTATGGACCGATTGGCGAGGGAGCTTCTTTGGTATTGATGATTGTCTTTTCCATTAACCGATTGATTTGAAGCACCAAATTACCAAATCGGTTAATCAGAAATAGATTTTCTTTGCTAAAAGATTCAAATGAACGTGGCAATTCTGGCGGACAGCAGACAGAAAAATGAAATGACAGACTGGCGATGGGCATCAGGTGTTGAGTTGATCTGGGCAGACTCACTGGAAGTTTTGCGCATGCTTTCAGACATCGATGTATATTTTGATATGGAGTTTAGAATGGACACCGAAAGAAATTCCATCGTAAAGAAATTAGCCCCCAAACCCGTTTTCGTAAATGCAGTGGTAGCTACCACAAAGGAAATAGGAGACCATGTTATCCGTATCAATGGATGGCCCGGGTTTCTCGCCAGACCAATCGTCGAACTGGCGGCGGGAGATGGCAAAAAGGATGAGGTGAGAAATATTATGGGCAATCTGGGATTGGAATACCGGATGGTGGGCGATCTCCCGGGTATGGTCACCCCAAGAATTATTGCCGCCCTTGTAAACGAGGCTTTCCACACTTTTGAGGCGGGCGTGAGTTCAAAGGAAGAAATTGATATTGCCATGAAACTTGGCACCAACTATCCATTCGGCCCTTTTGAATGGGCCGGAAAAATTGGACTGGATAATATTCTGGCGCTGCTAGAAAAACTGGTGCGGGCCGATGGCAAGTCTGAAATCTCGGCATTGCTAAGGTCTGAAACTTATTCTGAAAAGCCATTGTAAATGAAACTGCTGCTGACGATAGATACTGCTACGGAAAAAGGGAGTGTTTCACTGTCCACCCAGGGTATTCTGCTGGCTGAAAAAACAAGCGGAAATCAGATGGAGCATGCTTCCTGGATTCACAAGGCCATGGAGGAAATGTACGCTGAAACTGGGTTTCACGTCCGTGATACGGGCATCGTGGCGGTGGTGGCCGGACCTGGATCATACACAGGTCTGCGGGTCGGTATGGCAACGGCGAAAGGATTGTGTTTCGCGCTTGGAATTCCCCTGATAACGCTGAATACTTTGAAAGTAATGGCTGCCTCGGCCCAAAGGCAACTGGAGAAGCCCGAAGGTTATTTGTTATGTCCAATGCTCGATGCCAGGAGAAATGAAGTTTTCACCGGCATTTATGACGAAAAACTTGAGGAGCTCGTACCGCCTGCACCCCTGGTTCTGGAGCCGGATTCTCTTGAAAAATGGACCGAAAAAGGGAAATTGGTTTTTTTCGGAAATGGAAGCGAAAAATGGAAAGCCATCTGTGCTTATGGTGGTGCATCATTTGCATATATTTCGTATACCAGTCAGGACATTGCGACGCTGGCATTTCAAAAAGAGACGAATTCTGATTTTACGGACCTCGCTTATGCTGAGCCTGTTTATCTGAAGGAGTTTTATAATAATCAGAAAAAGCCCGTCACTTAGTTATTTGTAATGGCATAGCTTTGCCCTGGGAAGTCTTTATCCATTGAATTAATTTTTGAATGTAAACCAATATTCAGCTATGAATACTTCTTTAAATCATTTGGTGGTTCACATGAGTGCGGGCGAAGAGGTGAAAATTGATTTTCTGCAGGTAAAAAAGGCTTCGCTGATAATCAGGGCCATCAATCATAAGCTTCGTCAGCAGATTTTACGGCTGTTGGAAGAGAATAAAAAAATCACTGTTACCGAATTATATGTGCAGTTGAGGCTTGAGCAATCCGTTGCTTCCCAGCATCTTGCCATACTCAGGCGCGCCGGCATCGTCAAGACCGAAAGAGACGGCAAATTCATCTATTACTTCATCAACACAGAGCGTCTCGCGCATATCAACCGCAACGTTATTGATATCATAAGTTAGGATTGAACCTCTGTATTTTTTGTATTTTTGTGGAAATTTATTAGCATGTTCATTAAGCAATTGTATACGGGTTGTCTGAGCGAAGCCGCATATTATATTGAGAGTGACGGCGAATCGGCAGTAATCGATCCGCTGCGTGATACAGAGGTTTATACGGAACTGGCTTCAGAAAGAAAAGCTCCCATCCGGTATATATTCGAGACGCATTTTCATGCTGATTTTGTAAGCGGACACCTTGATCTTGGCAAGAAAACCGGTGCACCCATCATTTACGGTCCGCTGACCGAAACAAACTACCCTGTTGTAGTGGCCCGTGACGGAGAAGTTTTTCGCCTTGGCGCCATTTCTATCGAGGTGCTCCATACACCCGGACATACACTAGAGTCTACCTGCTATCTTTTAAGGGATGAAAAAGGACAACCACATGCGATATTCACCGGCGACACCCTTTTCGTGGGCGATGTGGGGAGACCCGATCTGTCACAGGATTCTGAATTGGGTATGGATGACCTGGCAGGGATGCTCTACGAAAGTCTCGAGAAAAAAATCAAGGTTTTACCGGACGATGTGATTGTTTATCCGGCGCATGGCGCGGGCAGCAGCTGCGGCAAAAATCTCGGTCCCGAAACACACAGTACGATCGGGAACGAGAAGGAAACGAACTATGCACTGAAGACACAGTCGAAAGAAGATTTTATCAAGGCGGTTACAGACGGACTGGCAGCACCACCTCAATATTTTCCAATAAACGCAAAAATAAACAAGGAGGGATACGACAGCCTGGATTCTGTTTTACAGAAAGGTCTCGAACCGCTGAGCGTGGATGAGTTCAAAAAGAAAATGAATGAAGAAGGGGTAGTCGTTCTGGATACCCGCACTGCCAGCGAGTTCACACTCGGGTTCATTCCTGGCGCTGTCAGCATCGGGCTGGACGGCAGGTTTGCAGAATGGGCAGGAATGATTTTGCCTTTCAATGAAACCTTGCTGCTGGTTACCGAACCCGGTCAGGAAGAAGTAAGCATGGTTCGCCTTGCCAGGGTAGGCTTTTCCAAACTCGGTGGGTATCTGAAAGGAGGATATCCTGCCTGGGAATCTGCCGGTGAGAAAATAGACATGATCATCGACATAGAACCGGATGAGTTGGCGATGGACCTTCCACACGATCCGAATCTTGTGGTGATTGACGTAAGAAGGGAAACCGAATTTGCCGACGGGCATATCAAAAACGCATTGAATATTCCTCTCAATGAGATGAGTGACCCGGGCACGATGGCCGAGATACAGGAGACTCAAAATCTTTATGTGCATTGCGCCGGCGGGTACCGAAGCGTTATCGCTTCCTCTTTGCTGAAAAGGCAGGGAATTCATAATCTCAGAAATGTAACCGGCGGCTGGGCAAAAATTCAGGAGCAAAAAGGAATAGAAATTGTCAAAGAAAACAGCGTTTTGAATTGATAATCTTTGACAATCCGTTCAAATCGCGTAAAACTACCTAAAAAATACCGGTCTTATACGGGTAAATATGTAGTCAGAAGAGTGTTACTTTGGGTTTAGCTACAAAAATCCTGACATGACATCTGATTCTCATCATTCATCCCGGAATTCTCTCAATCAGGAGGAGATAACTGATATTATCAACACAGGGCATCTTTATACAGATTCCATGGAAGTAGCTGTGTCATATTACAATGGAAAGTTGCTGGAACTGGAGCAGCTGCTGAATGATCACAATATTCAGGAACATCCTCACGAGATAGTGAAGCTCGCGCATGAGATTCAGAACATACGCACCACTCTCAAAAATCTTACGCGTTATTAGGAGGCGGACTAACGTCAATCCACAAGCGCTTATATTCATCCTTCCATTTCAGCTTCCATCTTTTGTGACTCCACAGATAGATAGCGGGATTTGCCAAAATATTTGACTCCAGGAGTTCAACATATTTCCTGGTCACATCGCCGGGTTTGCCGCTGCCCGGATTTTCGTCGATGAGTATGGACTGCAAATGGTAATGTCCCCTTTTTGGTTTGCTGAATGCCATGAATGTGACAGGAATATTCCCGAGGCGGGCTCCCTTCTCCGGACCTTGAACAAAGGCCGTGGGTTTACCAAGAAAATTCAACCAGAAACTTTTCATCGGGTTAGAGGGGCTCTGGTCCGCCACGAGTGCAAGAATATATTGGGTATGCCGGTGTGGCAGCATCGCTTTCGCCATATCATTAAAAGGCAGCATGATTGGTCCGAGTCTCTGCCTTAAATAAAGGAAGAGCCTGTCGAGTGCTTTGTTTGAAATGGGAGAATAGGCGGTCAGCACTTTGAAAGGAACATACATGGGTACCACTGCATTCGCCCATTCCCAGTTAAACTGATGACCCAAAAGAATATGGCAGCATTTACCGGTCTTATGGATTTCGGCAAGGACTGAAAGATCATGCGTAAATCTTCTCTTCATTTCTTTTTCAGAAATACTCATCATCTTCAGCGCTTCCAGCCAGTTGTCGCAGAAATTGCGGTAAAACTGTTTTGCTATCTTCTTTTTCTCTTCTTCAGTTTTTAATGGGAATGCATTGGTAAGATTTTGCATGACTACTTCCTTTCGGTAGCCCACGATATTGTAGAGGATGAATGTTACAAAATCAGACAGGAGGTACAATACCCGCAGGGGAAGCAATGAAATGGTATAGAGAATGGGGAAGATGATATAATACATTGACCTTTGTTTCTTGTTTTACAGAGCGATATTCTGGAGGAGATTGCTCTTGCCTGGAAAGTCAGTGTTGAAATGAAGTCCCCTGCTCTCGTGCCGGAGCTGTGCGCTTTTGACAACGAGGTAGGCAACGGTTATCATGTTTCGCAATTCGCAGAGCTGCGGTGAGACAGTTGTTGTCTGATAGAGTTGCTCCGTCTCCTCCCAGAGCAGGTCTAGTCTTTTCATTGCTCTGATCAAACGGTGATTGGTGCGTACGATACCCACGTAATCGCTCATCAGCAGCTGCAGCTCTTTCAGGCTTTGCGTGATAAGGATCATTTCCTTTGGTTTGGTGGTTCCGCGGGTGTCCCAATCCGGTAACTGTTCAGCAACATGAATGGTTTTTATTTTTTCTACTGAATCCAGGTATGCGCGGTGGCCAAACACCATTGCTTCCAGCAGTGAGTTGCTCGCAAGTCTGTTTGCACCATGCAGGCCGGTGCTGGCGCATTCGCCGGCAGCGTAGAGGTTTCGGATCGAGGTGCGTGCATATTCGTCGGTTTTAATTCCTCCGCAGCTATAATGTGCAGCCGGTGCTACCGGTATCATATGAATAGAAACGTCAATTCCTATGCTCATGCATTTCTCGTAAATATTTGGGAAATGGTGAATGAATTTTTCCTTGTCCATGTGCCTGCAGTCGAGGTAGACATTCTCTGTACCGTCAATTTTCATTTCACTGTCTATTGCGCGGGCAACGATGTCTCGGGGAGCAAGATCCTTGCGGCTATCGTAGCGTTCCATGAAAGCTTCTCCCAGTTTGTTTCTGAGGATGGCACCATCGCCGCGTACGGCCTCGGTAATCAGAAAAGCCTGTCCGCGCACGCCCGGCTCATACAATGCGGTGGGGTGAAACTGGATAAATTCCATGTTTTCAATCCTGCCTTTTGCACGGTAGACCATGGAAATCCCATCACCTGTTGCTATCAGCGGGTTGGTGGTGGTTCTGTAGATCTGGCCGTTGCCGCCTGTGGCAAGCAGGGTTATGCGCGCAACAATTTTTTCAATCTGATTGGTTTGCAGATTCAGCGCGTACACGCCGTAGCATTCTATATCGGGGGTTGATTTTGTGACGAGGTAGCCAAGATGGTGTTGTGTTATCAGATCAATGACAAAGCAGTGTTTCAAAATGGTGAGGTTGCTTTGCCGTTGCACGGTCTCGAGCAATGCCCGTTCCATTTCTTTACCGGTTACATCTTTGTGATGGAGGATTCGGTTTTCGCTGTGACCGCCTTCTTTCCCGAGGGAGTAATCGCCATCGTCTTCTTTGTCGAACTGCGCTCCCCAGTTGATGAGTTCCTGAATTCTTTCTACTCCTTCTTTCACTACAATTTCCACCACTTTTTCGTTGCATAGTCCGTCGCCGGCAACCAGGGTATCCTGAATATGCTTCTGGAAACTGTCTTTTTCAAAATCTGTTACTCCGGCAATGCCACCCTGGGCGTATTTGGTATTGGTTTCGTCGGCCGCTGCTTTCGTGATTACTGTCACTTTCTGATCCGGGCACGCGCGGGCAACTTTCAGGGCGTATGTAAGTCCTGCGATACCGGAACCAACTACTAAAAAGTCTGTTTGCATACGTACAATTGATTCTGATGCAGCCGTGGCAGCAAATTTAAGGGGCAAGATAATGCAAAATATTTCAGCCCATGCTGACATAGGGTTGTCAGCATGGGGTCGTTGATTTGTTGAAAACCTATCAAAATGACGATCAAATCACATCCTGCTGTTCGCATTCTTTACAGCAGCCATCGAACGACTATTTCGCAGCTGAGTCAACTCGCAGGAACCGTTGCAAAAAAATTAATGGCAGATGCGGTCAGTAATGAGTTTCTTATTTCCGGTCCCATTTATTGGATCTATGAGGGCATGGATGGAAAACCGGATACGGTGTTTTACCTTGATATCGCTGTTCCTGTGCAGGGTCCGGGGCAGTCGCAGGAATTCGAGATAAAGGAGATGCCAGCTTTTCATGCGCTTACTTATCAGCATGAAGGTTCATGGGAGGAAATGGGGGACAGTTATGCACTGGTGTTTAAGGAGATCTCGACTATCAAAGCCAGGCCAAGTGGCGTGGTGCGTGAGCTTTATCTCAATATAGATTTTGAAAACCAATGCAACAACCGGACGGAGATCCAGGTTGGTCTATAGAGGAGCAAAATATCCTATTTTTAGTGCATGGCATTTTCCACTTCACAAACAGAAAGAAACGGAATCAGACTGGTAGGCTTACACGAAGAGAATGGTGCAAACATCTGGATAGCAAACGATTTCGGCGGTATGCTTTATGGTTTTGAAGTAAGGAATCCGGCAGGAGAAATGGTGGACGTGCTGGACAAATACCCGGATGTGGTGACTTTGCAAGCAAAGATTGATAAGACTTTTATGGGATGCAAGTTGTCTCCTTTCGCCTGTCGCATTCCTGGTGGCAAATATTTTTATGACGACGTTGAGTTTGAGTTTTCAAAAAAAGGGGATGATGGCGCGGCGATTCATGGATTGCTTTACGACAAGCCATTAACGGTTGTGGACTTTTTTGCGGATGACGAGCAGGCGCAGGTGTTGTTAAAATACAATTACAAGGAGGAGGAGGATGGTTATCCTTTTTCCTATCGTTGTGAAATAAAGTATTCACTGCAGGCAAATGGTCTTTTGCAGTTGCAGACAACAATTATAAACCTGGATGATCTGGAGATACCGCTTGTCGATGGCTGGCATCCGTATTTCCGTCTGACTGATTCGCTTGATGATCTCTGTCTTTCTTTCAATTCGGGGGCGATGATCGTTTTCGATGAGCGTCTGGTGCCGAATGGAGAGATTGTTCACTATGATGAATTTCAGGAAATGAAGAGACTTGGTGATACGGTATTTGATAATTGTTTTCTTCTTGAAGAATCGGTGAGTGCACCTGCCTGTGTTTTGCGAAACGATAAGACAGGTCTGGAGGTGCGGATTTTTCCGGATGAAAGTTATCCTTATCTGCAGATATATACGGGCGGGGTGGAGAGAAAGAGTATTGCTATTGAGAATCTGAGTGCGTCTCCCGATGCTTTTAACAATGGCATGGGCCTTTTGCAAATCCCGCCCCGCCGATCACAGACTTTCACTGTGTACTACCGTGCTGGCTTTGATTTATAATATAACTTGCCTTCAAATCAGTTTTATGAAACGCGTTAAAATATTCCTGGCCGCCTGTTTTGCATTTGTTTTTGTTTCCTGTTTTGATACCGTAGAAGAGGTTGAGATCAGGGCAGATGGCACGGGTGTGCTGGCGATGAAAACGGATCTTAGCAAGCTGGTGGATGTGATAAAAGGTTTTTCGACTCCTGAGGATATGAAAAAGGATGGGATGGACAAGCCTGTGGATACAACGATGTTCATGAAGAGTTATGTGGACACTGCTTCTGATATACCGGCTGATAAGAAGGCATTGTTTCGGGATGGCAAGGTGCATTTGCAGATGGATATCGATAAGGGTGTTTTGAAAATGGATATGAATTTTCCTTTCGCTACAGCTGCGCAGTTGCAGGATTTATATGCAAACCTCAATAGCGCTACCGGTGGCATGGAGGGTATGTTTGGCAATCTGGGAGGAAAGAAAATGGATGGCGGGGAGCCGAAGGGACCGGGACAGATTAGTTCAGTTTATGATGTGGTGGTAAGCGATGGTGTTTACAGCCGCAAGCTTAACAAAGCGAGGTATGAGGAGTTTTCAAAAACCATCAAGCTTGATGAGTTGAAGGAAGTGAGCACCATGCTTGGTGAGATGAAATATACAACCTCTGTAAAATTGCCGAGGCCGGTTAAGAGTTTCACAAATACGAAGGCAATTGTCAGTTCTGACAAGAATGTTGTCAGGCTCACAGTAAATCTGCTGGATGTATTTGAGCACCCCGAATTGCTCGAATTGGGCATTACATATTAATCGTCGTCATCTTCTTCAGCTTTTAATTTTATGAATGCTGCTCTTTTCGGTCCCGGAAAGGGCAGTTTTCCTTTTATGGCATGCCATAGGACGATGTTGAATTCCAGGTCTGGCACTGCATCTTCTTTACTGAGGTCAAATAGTTCGGACCTTCTCTGCCATTCGTTTATGGCTGTATTCTTTTCGTTCAGATCTATGTTGATGCCTACGGATTCAAATCCTTTTGGATTGGGTGTGGCTGAAAAGGAGCGATACATCGGCGTGGCCGCTGCGTCGTACTGACTCATTGGTGGAAGGCCTAATATCAGTTCGATCGTGCGAAGCATTGATGAGGTAGAGTACATTGAATGGTCCACAAAATTTCTTTTGACCATACCTCCGGCCAGGTATGCTGTTGTTCGGTGAGCGTCGACATGGTCCGCTCCGTTTTGCGCATCATCCTCGATAATGAAAATGGCCGCCTCGTTCCAAATCGGACTTTTGCTGAGGTGTTCGACGAACAAGCCAACTGCGAGATCATTGTCGGCCACATGCGCGTAGGGGGAAGGCTTTCCTTTTTTCAAACCCTCGGTATGATCGTTTATAAATCTTACTGAGTTGAATTGCGGTACGGCATTTTTCGAAAGCAGAGAGTCAAATTCACGTCTCCACTGGTAAAATCTGGAAGTGTCTCTGACCGATTGGTCCCAGCTTGTGAAATAGGGACAGAAATGTCCAACCAGGGCCGGGATATTTGCTTTTCCGTCATCTGCAAATTCTCCATAGGTTCTGTAACTCACACCCGCTCTTTTGCAAAAGTCCCAGATAAAGCCGTTCTTATTATTTGCTATTTCCCGCGTGCCTTCACCGGCATAACCTCCGCCTCTTCCGCCGTAGCTTGTGGGCCAGTTTTTTTCCAGGTAGTCTGTTGCATATGCGCCCATGCTCCAGTTATGACCATCGGCGCTCACTTCACCATCTGCGTAAAAATTATCGAGCAGCACAAATTCCCTTGCGATCTTGTGTTGATTGGGCGTTATGCTTTCGCCAAAAAGTACCAGGCTGGTATCTCCGTTCCCTTCTTTCATGTCTCCGAGCACCTGGTCGTATGTCCTGTTTTCTTTTATGACGTAAAAGACATATTTGATCGGACTTTTTTCACCGGGCTTTGAGGGAATTGGATTTCCGGCTTCACCTTCGGCCTGCAATTCTTTTTTCCTGTTGTAAGGAGTATTTTTATATACCTGCTGCGAATAGGATGATAATTGCTTTTCGGATGGCTGGTCAATAATGCTCATCGTTCCTTTAAAAAGCCCTGCAATATACTGGACGTCCAGTGGTTTGTTTTTATCTCCCGCCTGGGAGACCACTTCCTGTCGGCGGCGTATCGGATTTGGCCCCTGGGGATTTGGCAAGGATGAAAATCCTTTTCCGTTTGCGACGAATATTTTTTTCCCAACCTGTTTAACACTTGTGGGGAACCATCCAACGGGAATAAATCCTTTGCTCTTACTGAATCCGGGTTTTTCAATGTCAAATACCGCCAGGCAGTTGTTGTCTGCATTGGCAATGTATAAGGTTTTGTTATCCGGACTGATGGCGATGCCATTGGTTGTGGAGCCGGGCGGCGCTTCTGCGAATAAAGCCGTGTTGAGGGTTTCCACCACTCTTCCCTCGGTTGTGTTTATCACTGATACCGAATTGTCATTGGCATTGGCGACAAAAAGGAATTTCCCATTTTTTGTCAGACACAGATCGTTCGGGTTGTCTCCCACTTTTATTTCTGCGCGCACAGATTTCGATTTTGTATCAACGACGATTGTTTTATCACAACCCCAGCAGCTGATATAAAGATCTTTTCCCGAAGGCGATAATATACAATTGTAGGCTTCACCGCCGAGTGGTATCGTCGCGGTGATGGCTTTTGATTTTATATCTATTATGTACAGCGAGTTGTCCTCTTTGGTCACCACATACATGGTGTTCGTGCGCGGGTCGATTTCAATTCCGGCTGGCGATATTTTTTCGGGCCATTTCTTCCCTAGAATAATACTGTCTGACAAAACCAGCCGCCTGTTTACTATTTCATAACAAAGAATTCTGTTGTCGTTCCCTGCCGAAGCATATAATTTTTTTTCGTCGTCACTGAATTTTAGTCCAAACCAGCTTTTCGGGACGATGACATTATCGAGAATGCTTTCTGTTCTTGCATCTATCAGCTGAAGGCTCTGCACACTTTGTCCATTGTTGGTTACCGCGAGCAAGCGACCTGATTTGGAGACTGCTATATTCAGGGGAAAATCTCCCAGTGGAAGTTTTCTCCCGACCGGACTCAGACTCCACCCATTTGGCAGCATTACCGAACTGGTATCTGCATTCACGGATGGCTGAGATAAAACAGACAGAGCGAAACAGATAAAAAACAGGGAGAAATAACCTTTCATTGGAAGTGATTATTAGGTAAAGATAGTTTTTGGAGGAGAAGTGATGACGGGATTTTTCCCAATACAAAAAGTTTTTTCACCACCCCATGTTCACCCCTCCAATTTAATTTGCATCAGTGAACAACGAACCAGCCATCGTGTGGATGAAGGCGCCATTTCTCCGATTGCTGCCTGCTTTTGCAGCAGGGATAATTTTTCACTTTTATCTGAAACCAAATCCGCAACTATTATGGATTGCTTTCGCAATCGCAATCATGTTTTTGATTGCAGTACCAGGCCTCAGATCCTGGTGGCATTTTCGTCGCGGCTGGCTGACCGGTATTTTTGTTCAAATCCTGTTGTTTGCAATGGGTGGACTGACATTGTCATTCCGGGATCTGTCGAACGACCCCCTCTGTATCAGTACGATTTATCGTTCAGAATACAGGATTGCTGCGCTTATCCAGGAACCCCTGTCAAAAAAGAAAGGGTCATGGAAGACCACAGCAACGATCACATTAAGCGGACAGAATGGAATGCCGACGGAAACAAAAGGGAGAGTGCTGCTGTATTTCGACAAAAGTATCTCAACAGAAGGCATCGGTTATGGCAGCCAGATTTATTTTTCGCAGAAGCTTGAGCCCATACTTTCTGCGGGAAATCCGGGTGCGTTTGATTTCAAGCGCTATAATTTTTTCCAGGGAATATACTTTCAGGTATTTCTGAAAGCGAATCAATTTCTTATTCTCCCGGAAAGAAAAACAAAACTTCTTCCCCGGATGCTCTTTGACATAAGGGATAAAACAATTGCTATACTCCGGAAGTTTATACAGGGCAACAGGGAAGCCGGATTAGCCGAAGCATTGCTCCTTGGATACAAGGACGACCTCGACAAAGAACTGGTTCAGTCTTATTCAAACACCGGCGTGGTACATGTCATTGCAATTTCAGGATTGCATCTCGGACTTATCTATTGGCTGCTGGGCCTGATCCTGAAGCCAGTCGAAAGAATGCCGGGCGGAAAAATAGTCAAAACGATTTTTGTCATAACCGGGCTGTGGATTTTTGCTTTGCTTGCAGGCGCCGGTCCGTCGGTGCTACGTTCCGCGCTTATGCTGACATTTGTCGTTTGCGGTGAAAATTTT
>JACMLD010000123.1 GCA_014379785.1 Chitinophagaceae bacterium | reverse complement strand
AGTTGGCCGTTTCTCTTGGGACACTTTCTATAGTCAGGAAAATTTATCCGAGCGATGCGAATTTTCTGGTGGTAAAAGTGGATGATGCGAAGGGATTGTATCATTATCTTATTTCGCAGGGAACTGTGGTGCGTGATCGCAGCACTGTAATACTTTGCGAGGAATGCCTTCGCATCACTGTTGGTACAGAAAAGGAGAATGAAATACTGGTGTCACAAATGGAACAGTTTAACTCTAAATAAATTATTTTGAAACGTCTTCTATTTATCGATCGTGACGGTACGCTTATCAATGAAGCGCCTCCGACCTATCAGCTGGATTCTTATGAGAAGCTGACCTTCTATCCGCATATGTTTGAGTATATGAGGAGGATTGCGTCAGAGCTCGATTATGAACTGATAATGGTTACCAACCAGGATGGACTGGGCACATCATCATTTCCGGAAGATTCCTTTTGGCCATTGCATAACCTGGTAATGAAAAGTCTGGAAGGCGAGGGTATAAATTTCAGCGAGGTACATATCGATAAAACATTCCCTCATGAAAACGCCGCTACGCGCAAGCCCGGCATTGGAATGTTTACCAGCTATCTGAACAATATCAGTTATGATATCCCGAATTCCTTTGTGATCGGAGATCGGATTACAGATGTGCAGCTCGCAAAAAATTTGGGTTGCAAAGCGATATGGCTCAACAACGATACACAACTCGGAGGCGCTGAAATCAAAGACAACGTGACCGCGCTGCGAAGCGACACCATTGTACTGGAGACGAAAGATTGGAAGGATATCTATGAGTTTCTCAAACTCGGGTTAAGACAGGTTAGCCACGTTCGGGACACGAACGAAACAAAGATTCAGATTGAGTTGAATATTGACGGCTCGGGCAAAGCGGATGTGTCGACCGGTCTCGGTTTTTTTGATCATATGCTGGAGCAGATTGCCAGGCACGGCAAAATGGATCTGACCGTAAAAACAAAGGGTGATTTGCATATTGATGAGCATCATACCATTGAAGACACGGGCATCGCTTTGGGAGAAGCATTTGGCAAGGCATTGGCCGACAAGCGCGGCATGGAGCGGTATGGGTTTGCATTGCCGATGGATGAGGCGGATGCAAAGGTGCTGATTGATTTTGGAGGGCGGAACTGGATCGTATGGAACGCTTCGTTCACGAGGGAAAAAATAGGGGAAATGCCAACCGAGATGTTTTATCATTTTTTCAAGTCATTCAGCGACGCAGCGAAGTGTAACCTGAATATTGAGTGTCACGGCGAGAACGAGCACCACAAAATAGAAGCGATTTTCAAATGCTTTGCAAAAGCCATACGTATGGCCGTTAAACGAGATCCGTTGAGTAATTATTTGCCGAGTACGAAGGGGGTTTTGTAGTTAGAAGTACCGTCATGCCGAGCGAAGCCGAGGCATCCCCAGCCGGCAATCAGAGTAATTGTGGGGGATTTCTCCACCCACATCGCTTCGCGATGGGAGTCGAAATGACTAACTTCATGATATAATTGTAACCATGCTCATTCAACATAAAAAAGTAGACGGTAAAGGAATGTTTTACGTTGGCCAGGAAGGTGCCATTCTTGCCGAACTTGTCTATACCATGCCCTCAGACGACAAAATGATCATCGAACATACGGAGGTAGACAAGTCGCTGGAAGGGAAAGGGGTAGGGAAGCAGCTCGTAGAAACTGCCGTAGAATACGCGAGAAACCATTCCCTCAAAATTATTCCGCTCTGCAGCTTTGCCAAAGGACTGTTCGACAGGGTTTCATCCTTCAGTGACGTGAGAGCCTGACAAAAAAATTTTGGTCAAATCAATTTTGCATTCAATATTTGCATTAATGGTAAATTTTCAAAATACACAGTGGTGGTGGCATACAAACTCCTATCGGGGCAAGTAATGTAATTACTATTGATAAATCATATCAGGCCCCGATGCATTCGGGGCTTTTTTATTTTACGCTGAGACAGCAAACGGGTTATGAAAAAAATTATCATCAAAACGGAAGTCAAAAAAATGCTGGCGGATATATTCACCCCGGTGGGCATATACCTCCGGGTTCGCGACCGCTTCCGTGATACCATTCTCCTTGAAAGCACCGACCACCACGCAGCGGACAACAGCTACTCCTTTATCTGCATCAACGCCATCGCAGGGATGGAAATCACCTCCCTCAAAAGCATTGAACTCAAATGGCCAGGACAACAGCCAGAAAAAGTAGTGGTGAAATCCAACGACGAAATCACTGCGCAACTCTGGAATTTCATGCAGCGCTTTGAAGCAACTACCGATTCAAAGGAAGGAAAATTCGCCCAGGGACTGTACGGATATACCACTTATGATGCCGTTCAGTTCTTCGACAGCATTTCTTTCAATCCCGAAAAAAAATCAGCCGGCATCAACGCCATTCCGCTGATGAGATATCGCTTATACCAGTACGTTATAGCCATCAATCACCACAAGGACGAATTGTATTTCTGCGAAAATAAAATTGAAGGCATTGAAAGTGAAAGCCTGGCCGTAGAAAGTCTGATCAGCAGCAAAGACGTACCGGTCTATCCCTTCAAAGCAAGAAATGAAGAATCCAGCAACCTCACTGATGAGGAATATCGTGAAATAGTTAAAAAGGGCATTGCAAGCTGCCACCGAGGTGATGTATTTCAGATTGTACTGAGCCGCAGGTTTTCAAGACCTTTCACCGGTGATGAATTCAACGTCTACCGGGCACTGAGAAGCATCAACCCTTCACCCTACCTCTTTTTCTTCGATTATGGCGATTACAAACTCATGGGTTCTTCACCGGAAGCTCAGATCATCATACAAAACGGCAAAGCCATCGTTCACCCCATCGCCGGTACCTTCAAAAGAACCGGTGATCCCGAAACCGATCAACGCGAAGCGGCCCGCCTGCTCAGCGACGCAAAGGAAAATGCAGAACATGTCATGCTCGTTGACCTCGCAAGAAATGATCTCAGCAGACTTTGTGACGACGTAACTGTCGAACATTTTCGTGAAGTACAGTATTACAGTCACGTCATCCACCTCGTAAGCGAAGTGACCGGTAAGGTACGGCCCGGAAACAATCCATTCGAAATGCTGGCACGGACCTTTCCTGCCGGCACACTCAGCGGTGCACCGAAATTCAGGGCAATGGAACTGATAGACAAATTTGAGCCCACCGCAAGAAGTTATTATGGCGGCGGAATAGGATTTATGGGATTCGACGGAAGCTGCAACCACGCCATCATGATACGCAGTTTTCTCAGTCGCGACAATACCCTCGTCTACCAGGCTGGAGCAGGAGTTGTTGCCGCAAGCAACCCTGAAAACGAACTGCAGGAAGTAAACAACAAACTGGGAGCGCTCAAAAGAGCCATTGAATTTGCCGAAACAATCGGACAAAACAAAGTTGAAAATTAAAGAAATGAAGATCCTGGTATTCGACAACTACGATTCCTTTACTTATAATCTTGTACACCTCGTGGAAAAGATAATCCACGGCCGTGTAGACGTTTTTCGCAACGATCAGATCCCGCTGGAAAAAGTGGCTGCCTACGATAAAATAATTCTTTCGCCGGGACCCGGCATCCCTGAAGAAGCAGGACTGCTGCTGCCGCTGATAAAAGAATATGCATCCTCAAAATCAATGCTCGGTGTCTGCCTTGGACATCAGGCCATCGGAGAGGCATTCGGCGGCAAACTAATTAACCTGTCAACTGTTTACCATGGGGTGGCAACACCCGTCGACATTATAAAGAGAGGAAAGAGCGATCTCTTTGAAGGAATGGATGATCGCATAGAAGTTGGACGTTACCATAGCTGGATCGTTGCTGATGAAGGTTTTCCGGAGTGCCTTGAAGTGACGGCCCGCGACGACAACCATTTCATCATGGCGCTGCAGCACCGCAATTTTGATGTAAAAGGTGTACAGTTTCATCCGGAAAGCGTACTGACACCAGAAGGTGAAACCATCATCCGTAACTGGCTTAGGAATTAATACCATGAAAAAGATTCTTCAATACTTATTTGAACACAAATCATTCACCCGGTCAGCGGCAAGAGAAGTGCTGGTTGACATTGGCAATGGCAAGTACAACGAGCACGAAGTGACTTCTTTCATGACCGTCTTCCTGATGAGAAGCATCACCATCGAAGAACTTCATGGGTTCCGCGATGCGCTGCTCGACCTCTGTGTAAAAGTGGAATTTCCCGGAGAGAGTACCATTGATATTGTCGGCACCGGTGGCGACGGCAAAAACACTTTCAATATATCAACACTGGCCTGTTTTGTAGTGGCCGGTACCGGGCAGAAAGTCACCAAACACGGCAATTACGGGGCAACATCCATCAGCGGTGCATCAAATGTAATGGAACAACTGGGCTATCGTTTTAAAAACGATGCAGAGGCGCTTCGCCGCGAAGTGTCCGAAGCCAATATCTGTTTTCTCCACGCACCACTTTTTCATCCGGCCCTGAAATCCGTGGGTTCCATCCGCAAAAACATCGGGGTCAGGACTTTTTTCAATATGCTCGGACCTATGGTGAACCCTGCCAGTCCTGAATTTCAGCTCATCGGAGTCTACAACCTCGAAATGGCAAGGGTCTACAACTACATTCTCCAGGAAACGGGCAAACCATTTACGATAATCCATGGGCTTGACGGGTATGACGAAATATCTCTTACAAATGACACCAAGGTGATAACAAACAAGGGCGAAAGAATCATGACGCCTGAGTCTCTTGGTAAAAGAAATGTCCTCGCAAAGGATATCACCGGCGGCTCATCGGTCGAAGAATCCGCCGCCATCTTTAAACGCATACTGGAAGGCAACGGCACCTGGTCACAGAACGCGGTCGTATTTGCAAATGCTGCCATGGCCCTTCATTGCACAGGAAAGTATGCTTCGTACGATGACGCGTTTCGCGCAGCCATCGAAAGTCTTGAAACTGGTAAAGCCCTCAATGCATTAACAAAACTTATCAGCCTGCAGTAATGGATATATTAGAAACCATAGTGGCCTATAAAAGAAAGGAAGTAGAAGCGAGAAAGTCCGCAACAAGCATGTCAAGCCTGGAAGCAAAACCTTACTTCAACCGGGGAACCTATTCGCTGAAAGCAAATTTGCTGAATGCTGATCTCACAGGGATCATCGCCGAATTTAAAAGAAAGTCACCGTCCAAAGGTGTCATTCACCCCAATCCCGATATCATTTCAATTACAGAAGCGTATACAAAAAATGGCGCTGCCGGACTCTCGATATTGACAGACGAGCATTTTTTCGGAGGCCACGACACCGACATCGATGCGGCGAGAACCAATCAGATCCCCATTCTCAGAAAAGAATTTATCATCGATGAATACCAGATTGCAGAGGCGCGCGCAATCGGTGCCGATGCCATTCTGCTCATCGCCGCCTGCCTGTCGCCCGCGGAAGTAAAATCGCTTTCACGCACTGCGCGTGATCTCGGTCTGGAAGTACTACTCGAGTTGCATGATGAGTCAGAGCTTGACCACATCAGCCCCGAAATTGAAATGATCGGCATCAACAACAGAAACCTCAAAACTTTTGTTGTAGACATCGACCGCAGTCTGAAAATGGCTAATCTGCTGTCAAAAGAAAAAATAAAAATTGCTGAGAGTGGCATCAGCAAACCCGAAACCGTGCAGCTGTTCAGGAACCATGGTTTTCGCGGATTTCTGATGGGCGAAAATTTTATGAAAGAGAATGATCCGGGAAAAGCATTTGCAGATTTTGTAGCAAAAAATTAAGGATGACAATGAGAATAAAAGTTTGCGGAATGACGCAGGTTGAACAGGTAGATGAACTTGCAGATATGGGTGTGGCTTTTGCCGGCTTTATATTCTATCCAAAAAGTCCACGCTATGTGTTTAAACACATGACCACTACCCAGATAAGAAAGGAAAAAAATATCAATAAGGTGGGCGTGTTTGTCAACGCGTCGGTAGAAGAAGTGCTTCATATGGTGGATGAATGCAGACTTCATATGGTTCAGCTTCATGGAGACGAGTCGCCAAAATACTGCGAAAAAATTGCAGATTACGTGTCCGTTGTAAAAGCATTCAGATTATCGGACAACGACAGCGTGGAATGGATGATCAGGCCCTATATGGAAATGTGCGATATGTTTATGTTTGATACCATGGGCGCGGGTTATGGCGGAACGGGGAAAAAATTCGATTGGCAGATTCTCAATGAGAAAGTCATTGGCAAACCATTTTTTCTCAGCGGTGGCATAGAACCGGGGGATGAGAAAAAGCTGAGAGATTTTTCAAAGGAACCCGTAGCCAAAGCACTTTTTGCCATCGACATCAACAGTAAGTTTGATCTGACTCCGGGTGTGAAAGACATGAATTTGATAAAAAAATTTATAGGGAACTTAAACAGCGAATGATGACAACAGTTACATCTTACCGTACCCCGGATGATCTGGGTTATTATGGAAAATTTGGCGGGGCATATATACCCGAAATGCTGCAGCTCAATGTGGAACAGTTGAGAAAGGCATATCTCGATATCATGTACGATCCTTCCTTTGTGAAAGAGTTCGCCGATTTGCTGCGTGATTATGTAGGCAGACCAACTCCCTTGTTCGAAGCGGAAAGACTGAGTGAACAGTTCGGCACCAGGATATTTCTCAAACGCGAAGATCTCTGTCACACCGGCGCGCATAAAATCAATAATACCATTGGCCAGATATTACTCGCAGGACGACTGGGCAAAAAAAGGATCATCGCAGAAACAGGTGCGGGACAGCACGGCGTAGCCACCGCAACAGTGTGTGCCCTCAAAGGCCTTGAATGCATTGTGTACATGGGCGAGAAAGATATTGAGAGACAGGCACCCAATGTAGCTCGTATGAAAATGCTCGGCGCCACCGTCATACCGGTTACCAGCGGCAGTAAAACGCTGAAAGACGCCACCAATGAAGCCATCAGGGATTGGATCAATCATCCAAATGATACGCATTATATTATAGGAAGCGTGGTGGGGCCGCATCCTTATCCGGATATGGTGACCAGGTTTCAATCCGTCATCAGCGACGAAATTCGTACACAACTGCGCGAAAAAACCGGCAATCCCAATCCGACGCATGTCGTGGCATGTGTGGGTGGCGGGAGCAACGCTGCAGGTGCATTTTATCATTATTTAGATGAGCCCGATGTGAAGATTGTAGCAGTGGAAGCAGCGGGACTGGGACTGGACAGTGGCTTCAGTGCCGCCACCAGCCAGCTCGGCAAAGCGGGAATTTTGCACGGTAGTAAGAGCCTGGTCATGCAGACCTCAGACGGTCAGGTAATGGAACCGCATAGTATATCCGCCGGACTCGACTATCCGGGCATTGGACCGCTTCACGCGACTCTTTATGAGAGCGGCCGGGCATTGTTTTTAAGTGTAACAGATGAGGACGCTGTGACAGCAGCTTTTCAGCTGGCAAGACTCGAAGGAATCATACCCGCACTCGAGACAGCTCACGCACTCTCGGCCCTGAATAAAATGACATTTGAAAAAGGAGATATTGTGGTCGTTTGCCTCAGCGGCCGGGGCGACAAAGATCTGGCGGCATATATGAATGTGATGGAAACAGCAAAATAACTTTTTATGAACCGACTGATACAGCTTTTTGAAAAAAAGAAAAGTAATATTCTCAATGTGTACTGCACCGCAGGTTATCCATCACTGGAGAGCACGGTGCCGGTGATGAAGGCATTGCAGGACAACGGCGCGGATATCATAGAACTTGGTATGCCATACAGCGATCCGCTGGCAGACGGTCCGGTTATTCAGGCCAGCAGCAGCAAAGCCCTGGAAAACGGAATGACCATCGAAAGGCTGTTTGACCAGCTGAGAGGATTCCGCCACCAGGTATACGTGCCCGTTATATTGATGGGATATATGAACCCGGTATTGCAATACGGATTTGAAAAGTTTTGTCAGCATGCAGCCGATGTTGCAGTCGATGGTTTCATCATTCCAGACCTGCCGGTGCATGAATTCAACAACGAATACGGAGCGATGATGCAAAGATTCGGCTTGAGCTTTACTTTTCTGGTTACACCGGAAACGCCGATGGAACGGGTACATATGCTCGACTCACTGAGCACTGGATTTTTATATGCAGTCTCTTCTTCGTCCACGACAGGTTCGGGAGGTGACAAGGGCGACATAACACAATACCTGCAGAAACTGAAAGACGCAGATTTGAAAAACCCTGTACTGGTTGGTTTTGGTATTAAAGACAAGGCATCTTTTGACCAGGCCTGTGCATATACAAACGGAGCTATCATCGGCACAGCATACATTAATGCAATCACCGCAAATCCTGACATAGAAAAGGCTACAAAAGAATTTCTTACATCGATCAAATAAGCCGATGAATATTGCTATCGTAAAATACAATGCGGGAAATATACAATCTGTCCTTTATGCACTTGAGCGAATCGGCGCCACCGCCGACGTTACAGATGACCATGATAAAATTGCTTCCGCCGACAAGGTTATTTTCCCGGGTGTTGGCGAAGCGAGTACTGCAATGAACTACCTGAAAGAACGAGGATTGGATACCGTGATCAAAAATCTGCATCAGCCCGTTCTCGGCATCTGCCTGGGCATGCAGCTGATGTGCTCGCATTCAGATGAAAATAACACGCCCTGCCTCGGTATTTTTGAAGGTAAGGTGAAATGGTTCGGGGCATTGAACAATGACAATGAGGAAAGAATCCGAAAAGATAATTTCAAAGTACCGCAGATAGGATGGAATAATATTTTCAACCTGCGCACTTCGCTTTTTACCAATGTGCCCGAGAATGACTTCTGTTATTTTGTGCATGGCTATTACGCTGACTCAGCAGATGAAACCATAGCCACAGCAAATTATATCATCCCCTACAGTGCAGCACTCAACAGAAATAATTTCTATGGCGTACAATTTCACCCGGAGAAAAGTGCAACCACCGGCGAACAGATCCTTAAAAACTTTTTGAATATCTGATATGGAAATCATTCCCGCCATAGACATCATAGACGGTAGCTGCGTACGACTCACGGGAGGCGACTATAGCCAAAAAAAGATTTATCATACAGACCCGCTTGAAGTAGCGAAGTCTTTCGAAGATGCCGGCATTCGTCGTCTCCATCTGGTTGACCTTGACGGTGCAAAAGCCGGTGCCGTTAAAAACTGGAAAGTATTGGAAAACATATGCAGTCAAACCGATCTGTCAGTAGATTTTGGCGGTGGAGTAAAGGCTGCTTCAGACCTGGAGAAAGTTTTTGCTGCCGGTGCTGATTTCGCCACCATCGGAAGCCTCGCGGTAAAGAATGAAAATGAATTTGTGTCGTGGATAGAAAAGTATGGGGGAGACAAATTTCTTTTGGGTGCTGATGTAAAGGAAGAAATGATAGCCATCGGCGGCTGGCTCGAATCAACCAATATCCGGGTGCTGGATTTCATTGAGACCTGGACCGCAAGGGGCATCACTCAGATATTTTGCACTGATATCAGCAAGGATGGAAAGCTGGAAGGGCCGTCGCTTGAATTATATAAAATGATCATCGCAAGGTTTCCGACATTGAATTTTATCGCCAGCGGCGGCGTCAGCAGCTTTCAGGATCTCGCTGATCTGGCCGCTATTGGTTGTAAAGGTGCGATTGTAGGGAAAGCCATTTACGAAGGCCGGATTGACATTGCCTCTCTTTCAGATTTTAATCAGCAACAAACCCGTTAATGCTTACAAAAAGAATCATTCCTTGTCTGGACATCCGCGATGGCAGAACTGTCAAAGGCATAAACTTTGAAAATATCAGAGACGCAGGTGATCCGGTTGAACTCGGAGCACGGTATGCGATGGAAGGTGCCGATGAGCTCGTTTTTCTGGATATAACGGCCACGGTTGAACGCAGAAAAACACTGAGTGAACTGGTCAACAGAATTTCTCCTCATATCAATATTCCTTTTACTGTCGGTGGCGGTATCAGCAGCGCGGCCGATGTGCAGGTATTGTTGAACAATGGCGCGGACAAAGTATCCGTAAATTCCGCCGCAGTAAAAAATCCCGCGCTCATCGCTGAACTGGCGCGCGAATTCGGCAGTCAGTGTGTGGTGCTCGCGATAGACACGAGACTGGAGGAAGACGGAAATTGGTATGTTTACCTGAATGGCGGCAGGGTGAAGACCGAATTGCATTGCCTTGATTGGGCAAAGCAGGCTGTAGATTTGGGGGCCGGAGAAATACTGCTCACCTCTATGAATCACGATGGTACAAAACAGGGCTTCGCGCTGGAAATAACAAGGCAACTTTCTGAAACACTGTCCGTACCGGTGATAGCAAGCGGCGGTGGCGGAATAGCTACGCATTTTGCCGACGTTTTCAACACTGGCAAGGCAGATGCGGCACTCGCGGCCAGTATCTTTCATTTTAAAGAACTTTCGATTCCCGATTTGAAGCGATATTTGCAAAAACAGGGAATTCCCGTAAGGTATCAAAGCACATCATGAAAATCGATTTTGACAAATTTCACGACGGTCTGGCACCGGCAATCATCCAGGATTTCCGGACACAAAAAGTGTTGATGCTTGGATATATGAACCTCGAAGCACTGAACAAAACAATGCAGGAAGGGAAAGTCACCTTTTTCAGCCGTTCCAAAAAAAGACTTTGGACCAAAGGGGAAGAAAGTGGTAACTATCTGACCGTAAAGCAGATCATGGCCGACTGCGACAACGATACCATTCTCATCAAGGCCGAACCGCATGGCCCCACCTGCCATACCGGAGCTGATACCTGCTGGAGCGAAAAGAATCACCACGAAGACTTTCTTTTCTACCTCGAAGATATTATTCGGCTCAGAAAATCAGGAACGGACGAAAAATCGTATGTAAAAAAACTGTTTAGAAAGGGCATCAATAAAGTGGCACAGAAAGTGGGGGAGGAAGCAGTGGAGCTGGTCATTGAAGCCAAGGACGACAACAAGGAATTGTTCCTGGGGGAAGCGGCCGATTTACTGTTTCATTATTTGCTTTTACTTAACGTCAAAGGACATAATTTGCAGGAAGTCATCGACATCCTGCAGGAACGTCATTCTAAATAATATGAAAAGAATTTTTCTTGGTATCTGCTTTTTGCCGCTTGCATTATCTGCGCAAAAACAACTCACCCTAAATGGCAAGATCAACGGAGTGGCTGACAAAGCCCTCGTCTATCTCACTGACGCCAACGCGCCAACCGACACGATTGCAAAATCAGTTGTAAGTGGGGGAACATTTACATTGAAAGGAAGTCTGCGGGAAGCATCATTGCTGAACCTCAATTTCTCTGACAGCAAGAAAAAAGCGTTGTTGTTCATCGACAACGGAACGGTGGCTGTATCCGGCGACGCCAGCGACATTCAAAAGATCAAAGTAGAAGGTTCGGCTAGCCATGCAGACTTTCTTGAATTTCAGGAAGTATTCAACCCGCTTTTCAATAATTTTTCAAAAATTAACCAGGCCGCCGGTAAAACCGGGCTTACGGACAGCTTGCGCAATGAATCTGAAAAGTACTATAATCTCATTCAGGAAAACGTTGAACAGTTTCTCGCCAAACATAAATCCTCACCGGTAAGTCCTTTTTTACTGCTCGTGACTTCCCAGCTTTCGCAGGACATGGAAATCATGGAGAAAAGATTTTCAAGCCTTGATGCGTCTGTTCAAACAAACTACTACGGGAAATTTGTAAAGGAAATGATCGCCGATAGTAAGGTTGGTCAGGTAGGGTCTGCTGCGATAGATTTTACGCAGAATGACGTGGAAGGAAAACCTGTTTCTCTTTCATCCTACAAAGGAAAGTATGTGCTGGTCGATTTCTGGGCAAGCTGGTGTGGCCCATGCCGACAGGAGAATCCAAATGTTGTGGCCGCTTATAATAAGTTCCGCGAAAAAAACTTCACTGTACTGGGTGTATCTCTTGATAAAACAAAAGAATCATGGGTGGAGGCAATCAAGGAAGACAAACTCGCATGGACCCATGTATCCGATTTGAAATTCTGGCAGAATGCTGTGGCCCAGAAATACAGGATTGAATCAATTCCACAAAATTACCTGATCGGTCCGGATGGTACCATCATTGCAAAAAATCTTCGCGGCGCAAACCTCACCGCGAAGTTGTGTGAAATACTCGGCTGCAACTGATCTTAGTTGATGTCTTTCCCTTCCTGCAGTGTTTTGATCATTCTTTCTATTGCATTCTTGTTGTTTGAATCAGGGGCTTGTGGCAAAGCTTTCTGCATATATTCCAGCGCCTTTTTATAATTGCCATTTGCCGAAAATCCCCGGGCCAGTCCCATATTGGTTGTAAACTGGTTTGGATTTTTATTATAATTCATCTGAAAAGTTTCAAGCGCTTCCTTTACTCTTTTCTGCTGTAAGAGTTGGCGGGCGTATGCATGTATTTCCGGCATCTTCCCCAGCGGCAGTGCTTCCTTCATCACTATATCTGCTTCAGTCCCTCTGTTGAGTGCTGCGAGGACCTGGGCCTTTGCAGACAATGTTTGAAAATTCTTTTCTCCTACAAATACGCCGCTCACCGCGGTTTCCGACCATTTCAATGCTTCTTCAAGATTGGTCTTGTGCTCAAGACAGAATTGTGCAGCCTGTATCCACGATTCCCATTTAAAACCTTTGTCGGTACGAAGTTCATTTCTGAATGACTCAAGTTGTGTCTTTACGTAATCCACTTCAATTTTTATCGGAATGATTTTTTTCTCCCATGCAAGATTTAGCGTAGCAGCATTTTCTGTTTGTCCGGAAAATTCGTACATCAGCCATTCCTGGCTCTTGTCGGTGCTGACAGGTTTTACCTGCACTCGCAGCGCGTCTTCTTTTGGATCATAAAAATAGCTTCCCAATGAATTGTAGTTTTTTGAAAGGATGACGGTGCTCTCTCCAGGCGCGTATGCAACGAAGAGTGCATATTTGCCGGCGGCAACAGGTTGGCCCTCAATTTTTACATCGGTGGTGAATGCGATGGTTGTGTTTTCATTCGCCCCTGCACGCCACGGTGCTGATTTACTCGGACCGAAACCCTGGTCTACAAATCCTTCGTGCACGAGTTGTCCCCAGATTTTGTCTTCGCGCCCTTTTACTCCGGGTCTGTCGTAGTGAATGGCTACATCCGTGATTCCGATTTTTTCGGTAACAGATGCTTTCTTGTTTCCGCCTCCCGGCGCGGTTGTTAGCTGGGCTTGCATTACAGCTGCATAGCAAAGAAGAGACAGCAATGTCAGGGAGAATTTTGTTGTTTGCATTGATGAAAGTTTAGGTCTGATAAAGCTATCGTTTTTCCGGATTTTACCGCGGCTAATTGGTTGAATGGTAGCAGGAAAGGACTAAACTAACGAGCGTTAAACTTTAACAATGGTACAGCTTAAGATGGCATTTGCTTTGGGACTATAAAAGGAAATTTATAACATGAAAAAAATACTTCTGCTAGCTACTTTGACAGTTGGGAGTTTTTTACTTAAACCCGCCCATGCACAGGTCAGTGTGAATGTCAACATCGGATCGCAGCCGCTCTGGGGTCCCGTTGGTTATGATTATGCAGATAATTATTATCTGCCCGACATCGAAACCTATTATTCAGTTTCAAGGAGAGAGTTCATTTACTTCGACAGGGGACGATGGATATATTCGCCGATGCTTCCCGGAAGGTGGAGTAATTATGATCTTTATTCAGGATTTAAAGTTGTTATCAACACACCCAATCCATATTATTTCTTCAATGATCACCGCCGACGTTATGCTCCCTACCGGAGTTACGGCCCGCAAATCGTTATCCGGGATAGTCGGGATCGCAGGTATTGCGACATTCCCGGTCACCCATACTTCCGCAGTTACAGCAGATCTGATAACTGGGATCGTGGAAACGGTTATGATCGTCGTGATAACAGAAATGATCAGCGCTACTCAAACCGCGGCAGAGACAACCGGCGTGATGATCGCGGTGGTTACGGAAGCCGCGACAATCGAAGAGACGACAAGAATGACAGAAACTCCCGCGGCAGACGCTGGTGAGTTTTGAGAACCTGATTCAGAGGGTCGCCATCGGGCGACCCTTTTTTTATGCGAGTGAGTGTTGCAGCTGTCTTTTATACAGCTGAATGGTATTTTCAAACCCAAGGTAAAGTGCATCTGTTATCAGTGCATGACCAATCGAAACTTCCAACAGTCCCGGAATGTTTTCTGCAAAATATTTCAGGTTTTTTAGATCGAGATCGTGACCCGCGTTTATACCGATACCCAGTTCATTGGCTCTTTTGGCCGCAGAAATATAAGGAGCTATCGCAGCTGCGGGGTCTTCAGTAAAGTTTTTTGCATAGCCCTCCGTGTAAAGTTCCACTCTGTCTGTGCCGGTTGCCATTGCCGCTTCTACCATTTCAGGATCGGGGTCTACAAAAATGGATGTGCGGATACCGGCTCCCTTAAAAAGTTCGATCATTTCAAAAAGGTAATGCTTGTGCTTTTTTGTGTCCCACCCATGGTCAGAAGTCAGCTGTCCATCTCCATCAGGAACCAGGGTTACCTGATGGGGTCTGGTTTCTAAAACCAGGTCGATGAATTTTTGCTCACGACAATTCCCCTCGATATTAAATTCCGTTGTGATAAGAGGTCGTATTTCTCTCACATCCGAGTACCGTATATGTCTTTCATCTGGTCTTGGATGCACCGTCACCCCATCTGCACCAAACCTCTCTGCATCCAGGGCAGCCTTCAGTACTCCTGGGTGATTTCCCCCGCGACTATTGCGAAGCGTGGCAATTTTATTGATATTGACGCTGAGTTTTGTCATACGCAAATTTACGTTGATAGTTTATTTTATCTTTTTCTCTAAAATTTACCCTTAGTAAAAATACATGGGATATTTACATACTCACCTTAAAACCGCTTCAGCAAAGGTTTTTCTGTAATATAAAATTGTGGAATTCTTTCCCCGAAAAAACTTAGCACGATTTCTGTATCTGGTTCGCAGAATTTTTTGAAAACCGAGACGTTTAAAACTT
>JACMLD010000122.1 GCA_014379785.1 Chitinophagaceae bacterium | reverse complement strand
TATGACCCGGTACTATTTGCCGGCATCATCGGATTTATGGCAGGTGTAATTGCCATTTCGGTAAAACTTTTCCTGATACAGGTGGCTGACAGCAAAGAATATCTCGTGAAACCAGCCCGGGTAATCAATCGCAACGGACTGCCTTTGTACAGCTACAATCCCCGGATTGAAAAACTGACCAGGCTGCTCGGGGCGGGCACGATTTACGACCGCAACAAAAGAATTCTCGCTACCAGCAATGTTGAACAGATAAAATCAAACGAGGATTCGCTCAAAAATGCAGGTGTGGATATGCTGCAACTCAGACAACTATTTTACAAGAAACACGAGCGCTATTATCCTTTCGGCGCCGATCTCTTTTTCTGGACGGGCGACTACAATACCCGGCTATTCTGGGGACAGGCAAATGGATTCTATGCTGAAGCCCGCTACCTGACTGCGTTGCGTGGGTTTGCCACCAATCCGCAGAAAGAGGATTATATAGGAACGAGTTATCGCCCCGATAGATTTACAAAGCCCGTCGAGAAGCCGCAGACGCTGGTGAGTTATGATTATTCTCCGCTCGCGGATGCGCTCCAATCGGGCATTGACAGTACCAATCCGCGCATTGTGAAAATGAAAGCGATGAACCGTGACGTACGCCTTACTGTTGATGCATCTCTTCAGAAAGAGATACAGGATTCACTTCGCCTGAGTGCATTTGCTGATAAGCGCATGTCCGTGATCGTTATAGATGCTGCAAAAGGAGATGTGATGGCGTCAGCAGTTTACCCGTTGCCGAATCTCAAGGACCCTGAAAAAATGTTGCTGACAGAGAAAGAGAAATCGAGGCTCCCGATGCCTGTGACCGATCGCGACCTGGGCATGTCATATGCCACGGCTCCGGGTTCCACCGCAAAAATTCTCACCGCCATCGCGGCACTCAACAAAGAGGGAATGGAAGCCGCTGATAAAAAATACAATGACATCTACAGGACGGAAATATTTCGCGACAATGCAAAAGAGCAGGAGCCATTTGTGCCAAAAGTAAGGTACGTAGACATGCAGGAAGCGATCATCAACTCAAGCAATATCTATTTCATCCGTGTAGCCAATGAATTCAACCTCGAAAATGAATTGGGCGATCTATATCAGGCCACAGGCATGAATATCAGCCACAGGGGTGGTTATTATTATGAGCCGTCTGCCGACAGACTGAAAGTGAGCAAAGATCTCGAAGCCTGGCGCGAAGATGTGTTTACGATGGACAGAAGACTTTACAACAATCCCGAAAACTACGGTATCAAAAAACGATACAGGAGTGACTTCTCCGGACTTGCATGGGGACAAAGCAAACTCACATCCACACCGATTGCAATGGCAAGAATGGCGGGAGCAATAGCCAATAAAGGACGCATGCAGCTATCGCGATATGTGATGGAGGAAACCGGCACAGCAAAAGCACCTGGAGAGGCAGTGACCATTGCGAAAGACACTGCCTATGCGGGCCTGCTCCGCAAATATATGATCAGTCAATCCAGCCAGCCGGGTAAACAAAAGATAAAGGGAATGGATGTAGCCGGCAAAACAGGGACACCGGAAAGAATTGTGAAAGGAGAGAAGCAGTCTGATGGATGGTATGTCTTTTTCGCACCCACACCAGACAATCTCTCGCATACCGTTTGCTGCATCCGGATCGAAGAGGGACAATCTTCCGCCAATGCAGTAATCATTGCGAATACCGTTTCGAAAATTTTGAAAAAAAGAGGATATATCGTTTCATTTTAAATAAAGCGTTATGAAAAATATTTTGCCATTGATCCCCACCAGCACAGGCCTCCGTGAAGAAATCACCTCATTTGTGGTGGGGGCAGTTAAGCCCTTTGTTGATGAAAAAGGAATGGCAGTGGGCGGCATTCGTCTCTATGTGCTCTGCCTTGATAAACAGGAAGAAGAAAATGTGCAGATAGCGTTAAAGCTCGGCAAGCCGGACTGGTTTAAAAAAGACTGGCTTGAAAGAAAATTCATGGACCAGTTCATTGCGTTGGAGGAAAACT
>JACMLD010000121.1 GCA_014379785.1 Chitinophagaceae bacterium | reverse complement strand
TGTGTTTTGTTTTGGATAGAATGCCATAGTATTGGTTTTTTGTTACCTTAATAAGGTAAAATTCCGTGCCGCTGTAAGTGATTGAGATCAATATCATTATGCCCGCGAAAGTGTAAAATATGGGGCGAAAAATCCTCATCAATGAAAAAAGTGGGAAGTTATCCCAGTATTTCACTGAATTCTTTCAACACCCGGTCCGTATAATCTATCTGCACGTCGATAGGCTCTTTTTTCTCAGAAGAAAACTTGCCGGACTTAAGAATTTCAGCACCTTTCGCGATGGCAAAAAATGCGAACAATTCATCGACATTTTTCTCCGGGATCGTAGCTGCATAACCGGTTATGCCAATGCCATAATCGCTGTGAAATCTTTCACAGATACCTCTAGCCATTTGTTCAGCCACCGCCACTGAAACACAGTTATTGCGCTCAGCCTCGATCGGCTCCACATCCAGCAGTTTTGTTTTTTGTCCAAGATTGTAAGTTGTCATGCCGCCCTGGAAAAAGAAAGAAGCGGTCTCCGCCGTAGACAATGCTGCCTGTAACAGACCGGCGGTCACGCTTTCAGCAACTGCGAGGGTCTTGCCTTGAGATAAAAGCGTATCGCGGATGATTCGAATAGCCTTCTGGTCAAACATACTATTTGTTGTTTGCCTTTGAACCGGCCTCCGCCACAATATCCTCCATCCTGATCCCGTAGTGAGATTCATTGTAGACGCATTCTCCTTTTGAAATCAACAGAACCTGTGGAGACTCATGACGTATCATAAACTCCTGCTCGATCAGGTTTGAAATATTTCGGTAGGAAATGAGATCCAGAAAATAGAAGTCGATGTCAGAGGGTGCCGCTGACCGTTCAATTCTTGTCTTTACCATTGCACTGGTGCCGCAGCGTGTGGAATGTTTAAAAATCACCTGGACTTTTGATGCTGACTTTTCTTTTATTTCCTGCAGCTGCGCTGCGGTCGTGAGTAATTTCCAATCCATAGTAAAAATAAAAAAGGTTACCGATGAACATGCAAAACACATGCAAGGGCAACCTGGGAGAAATGATATATGGTTTTTCCGATTAAACTGGCTTATCTGCCGCCATATCCAACAAATCCTGAAGTGGATTTACATCCGCCCTTGCTGGTAGTGCAGGATGTCATGGTAAGGCCCGCGGCAACTAAAAGTACGAGGATTAACAACTTAGCTTTCATTTTGTGGTATTTAAAGTTAAACAATGCAAACAGTGTGGTTAAGCGGATACTGTTTGAAAGGTTGCTTTCATGGAAGGGGGACTAAGATGTTCTGATTTTAGAAGGATACAAGGGAGAACTCAAAGAAACAACAATTTTTTTGTCTGTGCAATAGCCCCCTGCATTTGTGGTCCAGAAATAATACATTTGCAGCGGATTTTAACATACCTGCATCAATAAACATACCGCCGAATTAGAACGAATAGCATGCTAAAACTTACCCGTCCACTCGCCATCATCGATTTGGAGACTACAGGCGTCAATCTTGGAACAGATCGCATCGTTGAAATCGGAATGGTAAAACTCCTTCCGGATGGCAACAAATCCGTAAAGCGTAAACTGATCAATCCAGAAATGGTCATTCCGCAAACTTCAGTGGACATTCACGGCATCAGCGACGAAATGGTGAAAGATGCCCCTACCTTCAAGCAGGTAGCCAATGACATCCGGCAATTTCTCGACAACTGCGACCTTGCAGGATACAATTCAAACCGGTTCGATATACCGCTGCTTGTGGAAGAATTCCTGAGAGCAGAAGTAGAATTCGATATCAAACACCGAAGACTTCTGGACGTCCAGAAAATATACCATATGATGGAGCAGCGTACACTGAGCGCTGCGTATAAATTTTACTGTCAGAAAAATCTCGAAGGAGCGCACAGCGCCGAAGTCGACGCTACCGCAACACTGGAAGTGCTTGAAGCCCAGATCGACAGATATCCCCAAATCGGCAACACAGTAGATTCCATTCTCAAATTCACCGGAGAAGAAGTCATCGTTGACCTCGCCCGCCGTTTCATCATGGAAAAAGGCGTGGAAGTCTTCAATTTCGGAAAATACAAAGGCAAACCCGTTGCAGATATCCTCAAGGCTGAACCCCAGTACTACGACTGGATGATGAGGGGC
>JACMLD010000120.1 GCA_014379785.1 Chitinophagaceae bacterium | reverse complement strand
TTCAACAAGCAGATCACTCAGGCCATTGTCATTGTAGTCCGAACTCGTTAGACTCAGCACAGGCTTGCCCAGTTTCAAAGCCATGTTTACAACGGCTTTCTTTACCATTGTCGGCGTCCACTCACACTCTCCTGTAAGCCATGGCGATTTTATTCTTGTGAGTTCCGTCGCGGCAGTTTCATCCAGCACAAAAGTGGTATCCGCATGCTGCTGCAGCAATGATGCAGGAATCTGCTCGGTCACCATTCCTTCCACACTCTTGAAAATCACCGGGGCCTTCATCTGTCCCCATGCCATCAGCAAAATTTTCTTTGCTTTCATAATCGTGCTGATGCCCATCGTAATTGCCAGCCTCGGCACGCGCGAAATATTCTGAAACTCCTGCGCGTTCGCCATCCGCGTACTATTCTCAAGCGGCACCAGTCTTGTTTTCGAAAACAAACTGCTGCCCGGCTCATTGAATCCGATATGTCCGTTACTGCCAATACCAAGGATCTGCAGGTCAAGTCCGCCTGCCGCCTCAATCATTGCATCATAGTCGGCGCAAAACTTTTTGATGTTTTCTTTTGCCACCTCACCATCCGGCACATGCGTATTTTTCTGATCAATATCTACCTTATCAAACAACTGCTCCTTCATATACCGGTTATAACTCTGCAGGGCATCGTTATCGATCGGATAATATTCATCGAGATTGAATGTGACTACATTTCTAAAACTCAGACCTTCTTCACGATGCATGCGAACGAGTTCAGCATACACTGTTTTTGGTGAAGAACCGGTTGCAAGACCAAGTACACATTTCTGATTCAGCGCTTGCTTTGCACGGATAATTTCTGCAATCTGCTGCGCAATAAAAACCGAACCTTCTTTGAGAGACGGATAAATAATAACTGGGATTTTTTCCAACGAATCTACCATGCTCATAGCCGGGAATATTTTTCTGATGGTGTAAAAGAAATGCGAATTTATAAAAAAAGTGTTATCAGTTTTTTCATTGCCTTGATTGCCTGGTATAAAAGGTTGCGCGAAACCTGGTAATTGATATTCATAATTTCGCTGATCTCTTCGTAACTCAGACCCTGATAAAACCGAAGATATAGTATCTCTTTCTGGCGGTTTGATAACTGCGACATAGCACTCACAACCTTTTGCGCCTTTTCTGTTGACTCCTCCTCACTGATGAGTAAGGATTCATGACTTAACTCGAAACCATATTCTTTTTCATCCTCGCTCACCCTGGATGGTCCGGGTTTGCGAAGCGCCCTCAGTATTTTATATTTCAGCGATTTGAGGAGATAGGCCTTGACCGATTGCACATCGGTCTGACTTTTGTTCTGCCACAGCTCTGTAAACAGCTCCTGGATACAGTCTTCCAGCATGGCAGAATCCCCGGCTATCTTAAATCCAAATTGGTAAAGGGCTGGATAATAGAGCCGGAAAATATCCGCATAAGCTTGCGAATCGCCATTTTGGTAGCGTTTCCACAATAGTATGTGTTGATCGTTTATGTTCACGCAGTCATTTAGCAGTCGTTTGCCGACCCAAATTAAAAAAATCGCAAACAATAGTTACAAAAATATATTCTGAGCCACTTACTTATAACCGAATGAAAATTATGACAATGGATTTTAAGTCAGCCGAAGAATTATTAATGGAAGAAACTTTCTTCCAGTGGCTGGAAAGAAAAGACAAGGAAAGTGTTTCCATATGGGAAAAATGGATCAGCATCGCTCCGGCCAACCAGGCCATGGCGGAAGAAGCGGTCAGGATATATAAAACGCTCCGGCTTACCGAAAAAGCAGTTCCCGCCGCTCAGGTTGAAGCAGCATTACAGCGTTTTCAGCAAAATACACTCATCTCCAAAGCCGCTCCGGTTATTGGTATGAGGAGAAAGGCCTGGTTCAGCGCGGCCGCAGTCCTGATTTTCATCATAGCCGGCGCTGCAATACTTTCACAAACAGGATTCTTCTCATCCAAAATACAGACACAGTACGGACAAATAAAACTTCAGCAGCTGCCCGATGGTTCTCAAGTCACCCTCAATGCACACAGCCAGATCAGTTTTGCAAAAACATGGGACGATGGCTCTGACAGGGAAGTGTGGCTCGACGGAGAAGCTTTCTTTCATGTGAGCAAGACAGCCGCAAAAAGCCGGTTCATCGTACACACCAACCGCTTCGATATCATCGTGACCGGTACGCAGTTCAACGCTGTTAACCGCAACGGAAAAACCAGCGTTACACTGAAAGAAGGTAGCGTTATCGTGCTTACAAAAGACGGAAGACGCGTCGCCATGAAGCCAGGCCAGTTTATAGAAGTAAAAGACGACGACTTCCTGATTGCGCCAGCCGAGATCGATGCCATCATTGCCTGGAAAGAAAGAAAAATGTCATTTAATAATACACCAATGCGTGAAGTAGCGCGATTGATAGAGGAGCATTACGGTGTAGAAGTTGTGCTGCAGGACGAAGCAACAGCAAACCACACCATCATGGGCATCATGGCCAATGACAACCTGGAAGTTTTGCTGACAGCCCTGGAAGCAACATCAGATTTTACCATTGTTAGGGACGGTAACAAAATTGTTATCAACCACCAACCATAACTGTCGCTTTTCGACAAAAAACTGTAAGACAAATGAGAAAAGTACCAAAACAGGCACTGTTTGGGTGCATGGTTGCAGCACATATATTGTGTACTGCTGACCTTCACTCGCAAAATGTGCTCGCCTATGGCAATGGCCGCAACACGACTGCAAAGAAACAAACCACACCGGCCAAAGAAGACACCAATGTAGAAAAACAGGCACTGATAACAGTCCTGAACGATCTCAACAAAACCAAAGGCGTTTATTTCCTGTTTTCAGATCAGACCCTTGGCAACAAGATGGTTTATCCTGTAAAGGATCAGAATCTGGAGATAGAAAAAATTCTCGAAGCAGTGCTGAGAGACAGCGGCCTGAGATTTAAAAAAGTCAATGACAAAACCTTTGTCATTCTTTCAGAAAAATCAAAACCAAGAAGCTCTGCGCAGTCTTCTGCCATGAGTGAAGAATCAATCGCTGCTGACGAAGACAAGGCCACAGTGCTGGCATCTGTCACCGGCAAGGTGACCGACAACAACGGAAAACCAGTGTCAGGCGTTAACGTTACCGTTAAAGGCACCACACGTGGCACCTACACAAACGCAGCCGGCGTATTTGCCATCAATGCAGACAAAGGAAATACACTTGTGTTCTCATTCGTGGGATTTCAGACAAGAGAAGTTCAGCTCGGCGACGAGACTGAACTCAGTGTATCACTGGAAGTGAACGAACAGCAGATGAATGAAGTGGTAGTAACCGCACTCGGTATCCGCAAGGAATCACGCCGCCTCGGTTATGCAGCAACAAAAGTCAACGGAGACGAATTCACGAAGTCAAGAGAAATAAATATAGGTAATGCGCTTACCGGTAAAATAGCTGGAGTCAATAGCAGCGGCCCGCTCACAGGTCCCGGTGGTTCCTCACGGGTAACGATCCGCGGTAACTCCTCATTCGGAAACAACCAGCCACTCTATGTGATCAACGGCATCCCGATGAACAATGACAATCTCGGCGGTGCTGGCATGTGGGGTGGTGCAGATCTTGGCGATGGTATCTCCAGCATCAACCCGGATGATATCGAGGAGATGACCGTCCTTAAAGGCGGTGCAGCAGCAGCCCTGTACGGTCCGCGCGGCAAAAACGGCGTAATCCTCATCACCACCAAAACCGGTAAATCAAAAAAGGCACTCGGCATAGAATTCAACAGCAATTTTATGTTTGACAAGGCAAATAATTTTACCGACTGGCAGGATGAGTACGGACAGGGAACAGTCGGAGCAAAACCTGCCAACCAGGCCGCGGCCATGCAGACAGGTTTGATCAGCTGGGGTTCCAGACTCGATGGCTCCATGGTAACATTGTTTGATGGACAGCAACATCGTTACAGTTCAGTAAGCAAAGACAATTTCAAAGATTTTTACAAAACCGGAACCACCTTTACCAATACGCTCGCAATATCGGGTGGTGGCGAAAATGGTACGTTCCGCCTGTCTTTTGGTGACCTCAGAAACAGTTCCATCTATCCAAATTCAAAATACAACAGGAACAACGTAAACCTGGATCTCAGCTACGCGCTTTCCGAAAAATGGACGGGCCAGGCAAATGTGTCCTATATCAAAGAAGTTGGAAAGAACCGTTCAAACCTCAGCGACGCGCCGGGCAATGGTAACTATGCTATTTTATTTCTGCCTGCAAACGTTGACGCGGAATATCTCGGAAAAGGATACGATGAAAGGGGAGCTGAAGTCGCATTCAACGGAGATGCCTTCACTACAAACCCATTCTTTGCCGCAAATAAATTTCAGAACAACACCACCAAAGATCGGCTCCTCGGGGTAGCGAGCCTTCGCTATTCTCCATTTGAATGGCTGTATGTACAGGGTCGCGTCGCAAATGATTTCTTTGCTTTCAACGCACAGCAGATCACCCCGACAGGCACTGGGTATCGTCCGGGCGGCAGTCTCGACAACGAGAGCACAAATATTTTCAACGAAATGAATATGGACCTCCTGATCGGCGTAAACAAAAAGATCACAAGCGATATCTCGCTTGGTGTGACCGCCGGAGGAAATCTTCTCAAGATGAAGGCAAAAAATACAGCAGTGAATGCAAACGGACTCGCATTCCCTTACCTGTACAATCCAGCTTCTGCAACCACCAGAAACGCAACGGTGAGAACACCGAAACAGGAAGTGCATTCTTTGTATGCAGCAGTTGAACTTTCATACAAAAACACATTGTTTATCAACCTGACAGACCGCAACGACTGGTCCAGTTCAATACCCGTTGAAAACAATTCTTACAATTATCCATCCATCAATGCTTCCTATGTTTTCTCAGAAAATTTCAAACCATCATGGCTCGACTTTGGAAAGCTGAGAACCGGCTATGCTGTGGTAGGAGCTGATGCACCGATTTTTTCAACCGCATTGTATTATAATACCAATGGTTCCGTGAATGGCAACCCGCTCGGGTCGCTCGCAAACGAAATACCAAACAGCGCCATCGAACCGCTGAAGGTAACCGAACTGGAAATTGGTACCGAACTTAAAATGCTGAAAAACCGACTCTTTCTTGATTTCTCCTGGTACAACAAACAAACACTGAATGACATTGTACAGGGAACCGTTTCACAAACTTCCGGATATGCCAGTGCACTGGTCAATATCGGTAAACTGGAAAACAAGGGCATCGAATTACTGGTAGGTGGTGTGCCGGTAAAAACAAATTCTTTCAAATGGACCACTTCGTTCAATTACGCGCACAACAAAAACAAAGTGATTCGTCTTGCCGAAGGACAAAATTTTATGGATGTGGGACAATCGCGTACACAGCGTGGATTTATCCAACACCGCATCGGAGAATCTTTTGCACAGGTGATGGTATATGACATCAAGAAAAATGCAAAAGGTGAAATGATTGTAGGGCCAACCGGTTTGCCACAGGCAGGTGATGCACTTGTAAGCAGAGGCACCGCTATCCATCCGGTAACTGGTGGATGGAGCAACGAAGTCGCTTACAAAAACCTGGCTGTCTCATTCCTGATTGATTATAAATTTGGCGGAGTAATTTATTCCGGTACCAATGCAAGAGCCTATGCCCAGGGTCTCCACAAGGCAACACTCGAAGGCAGACAGGGCGGCATTGTAGTGAAAGGAGTAAATGATGCAGGTGCAGCGGTACAGACTACCGTTACAGCACAGGATTACTTTGGCACGCTGGCAAATATTTCTTCACTGCAGACATACAGTTCTGATTTTATCAAGTTCAGATCTTTCGCAATCACTTACAATTTCGATGTTAAGTTTTTGAAGAATAAGGTTCAGGGACTCGGACTTTCACTGGTAGGAAGAAACCTGTTCTATATAAAGAGAGATTCAGACAATATCGATCCTGAATCGAACTACAACAATACAAATGCACAGGGTCTTGAGTATGCAAGTCTTCCGAGTGTAAGATCTTATGGCATTAACCTGAGTGTTAAGTTTTAAAACCTTCAAGGAAAAACATTAAAACTTTTAAAAATGAACCGATTTAAAAAAATCATATGTACATCAGCGTTAGTGAGTGCTATCGCTTTGGGATGTACAAAGAATTTCGAAGAAATAAATACAGATACAAACAGTGTCACGGCCAACAATTATGTACCGGGATACAATCTTACAAAAGCACAGCTGGAATACACGGGCAACAATGACTTCAGCTATGAAACCTGGAGGGTAAATATCATTTACCTGAGCATGATGATGCAGCAGCTGGCCAACACGAGCTGGTATTCAGGCGATAAGTATATCCAGAACGACGCATTTGCCAGCAGCTATTTTGATGTGGCATACCGCGATCAGGTAAAGTATGTGGTAGACCTGCTGGAAATTACGCGTGACAATGCGCTTTATGCCAACCTGTATCAGATTGGCCGCATTCAGAAAGTGATGATTTTTCATCGCCTCACTGATATCTATGGAGATGTGCCTTATTCTCAGGCAGGCCTTGGTTATCACAAACGTATTTTCACTCCACAGTACGATGCGCAGAAAGATATCTATACAGATCTGCTGAAAGAACTGGAGCAGGCGGCTGCAGCACTGGATCCTGCAAAGGACAAGCCGGGCGCTGCCGACCTCATCTACAGAAACGGTCCGAATGCAATCCAGCAATGGAAAAAACTGGCTTACTCCATGATGCTCAGAATCGGTATGAGAATGAGTAAGGTGGATGCTGCCGCTGCAAAGACCTGGGTTGAAAAAGCCGCCGCGGGTGGAGTGATTACATCCGTTTCTGACAATGCTTTCATTTTGCATGATGCAACCGGTGGCAGAACTACCGTCAACCGCAACAGCAATATTCTCTCAGGTGAGTGGGATGCGGTTACAAAAAATGAGACTTTTCTCAGTCGCACTTTTGTAGATTTTTTCAAGACACGCAATGATCCACGTCTGCCTTTTATATCAAGGATCAGATCTTCGGGCAATACCACACCGGCTTCTCAGATCGGTTTGCCAAATGGGTATGATCAGAATGGCGCGGCCACTGATATCAGTACAGCTCCAGGCTATCCTGGTGCACTGGCGAATTATTCTACCATTCGTTCAGATGTCTTCCTGAAGCTTGCCGGACCAACGTTCCTGGTCACTGCAGCACAAAATGAGTTTCTGCTGGCCGAAGCGGCAAAAAGAGGATGGACAGTGGGTGGTAACGCCACAACACATTACAATGCGGGTGTAACGGCTGCCATGCAGCAATACGCACAGTATGATGCAGGAGCCATCATTGACGGCGCATCCATCACTGCCTACCTGACCGCAAATCCCTATGTTGATGCCAATGGCTTTGAACAAATAAACACACAATACTGGGCAGCTTCATTCCTGGACTGGTATGAAACCTGGGCAAACTGGAGAAGAAGCGGGTTTCCTGCGCTTGTTCCGGTAAACTATACCGGCAATGCAACCGGTGGAAAAATCCCAAGAAGAATGCTGTACCCCGCTGCAGAGTCATCTGCAAACGCAACGAATTATGCTGCTGCCATCTCCCGTCAGGGAGCCAATACCTTCCTGACTCCTGTATGGTGGGATAAACCTTAGTCTCTTAATCAATGGTAAGGCTGCCCTTTTTTTAAAGGGCGGCCTTTTTTATTTAGATTGAAGTTTTATGAGGCTCCTGATTAAACCATATCTTCTGCTTATAACGATGCTGGTTCTTAGCCGGCAACTACCGGCACAACCAACAGGTACTTTTTTCCGGCTACTCTCTCCAAAAGAATCAGGTATCAGTTTTGTAAATGAAGTCCGCGAGACCGGCAACGCCAATGTACTCGCTTATGAATATTTCTACAACGGGGCCGGAGTGGCGGCAGGCGATATCAACAACGACGGATTGGCTGATCTTTTTTTCAGCGCCAATCAGAAACCATTAAGACTTTATCTCAACGAAGGAAATTTTCGTTTTCGCGATATCACCCAATCTGCGGGTATCAAAAAAAGCAAAGGCTGGGCGACAGGCGTGACCATGGCGGATATAAACGGTGACGGACTGCTGGATATCTATGTTTGCTTCAGCGGCAAAGAAAAGTCGGCACGCAGAAACGAATTGTATATTAATAAAGGCAACAACCGTTTCATCGAAGAAGCGGCCAGCTATGGACTGGATGATCCCGGATGCTCCACACAGGCAGTGTTTTTTGATTATGATATTGATGGCGACCTGGACTGCTATGTGCTCAACCACAACATAAAGTCTTACAGAAACGTAGAGCTGCCGCATCTCAAAACAGAGTATGATTCACTCGCTGCCGATCGACTCTACAGAAACGATGGCGGCCGTTTTTCTGATGTAAGTGCGAGCGCAGGCATCAGCGGCAATCCCCTCAGCTTTGGACTTGGAATTTCGGTAGCTGATTTAAACAACGACGGCTGGCAGGATATCTACGTTTCAAACGACTATGCCGAACAGGATTATTGTTATATCAACAATGCCAATGGCACTTTTTCTTCCAAAGAAATGTACATGTTTACCCATCTCTCGCAGTTTTCAATGGGCAATGACATTGCGGATATAAACAACGATGGTCTCGCCGATATTTTTACACTCGATATGTTGCCGGAAGGCAACCGGAGACAAAAACTTTTACAGGGCCAGGAGAATTACGAGCTGTACCAGCAGATGACAGAAAACGGATTTCATTACCAGTTTATGCGAAATATGCTGCACCTCAACAACGGCAACGGCACTTTCAGCGAGATCGGACAAATGGCCGGCGTTTCAAATACAGACTGGAGCTGGGCCCCGCTGATTGCCGACCTCGACAATGACGGAAATAAAGATATATTCATCACCAATGGATATATGCGCGACTATACCAATAAGGACTTCATGAAATTCTGGGGCGACTATCTGCTCAAACAGGCTGTGAACAGAGACAGCATCAACTACCTGGAAATCATACAAAAAATGCCGGTTAGTAATATTTCAAATTATGCATACAGAAACAACGGCGCGCTGGAATTTGAAAATGTATCTGAAAAATGGGGACTGAATCTCTCAGGCCTGTCTAACGGTGCCGCTTATGCGGATTTAAACAATGACGGCAAACTCGATCTGATTGTCAACAATATCAATCAGCCGGCATCTGTCTATCAAAACATGACGACCGGAAATCATTTTATTTCCATTCAATTGAAAGGGGAGGGACAGAACCGAAATGGTTTCGGAGCAAAAGTACATTGCTATACGGATGGCCAGCAGCAAGTCATCGAACAAATGCCGACAAGGGGCTACCAGTCATCAGTAAGCGAAATTCTGCATTTCGGTATCGGCAGCGGAGAAAAAATTGATTCAGTCCGGGTCAACTGGCTGAACGGCCTTACAGAACTCATCATCCACCCGGCCATCGATCAGCGTCTTGTTCTTCGGGAGTCCAAAGCCAGCCCCGCCGGCACTAAGCAGAAAAACAGTAAAACGTTTTTCACAGCAGTAAAACCGACCATAGATTTCGTGCACGAACAACCTGCCTTCAACGATTTTAAAAGACAGCCATTGATGCCGTCGATGCTTTCGTTTTGCTCGCCACGCATGGCAGCTGCAGATCTCAATGGCGATGGATTGCAGGATTTGGTTGTCGCAGGTTCTGAAATACAATCCGTCGTTGTCTGCCTGGCCAACGCGACAGGTTCCTTTTTGAAAAAAGATATCTCTGCTGCAGACGGGTATACCGCTGCGGATATTCTGCTCGCAGATCTCGACAATGACAATGACATTGATATTTATATCGTATCGGGTGGATATGGCGATTACCAGCCGGATGATGGGTTGCTGCAGGACAGATTGTTTCTGAACGACGGCAAGGGAAATTTTGTATTGATGCCTGACAATCTACCGGTGATGCACAGTGCAAAATCCTGTGTAGCTGCTTCAGATTTCGACCTGGATGGAGACCTCGACCTTTTCATCGGCGGAAGGACTGTACCCGGTGTATATCCAAACGCTGCCAAAAGTTATTTTCTCAAAAACGAGGGCGGCGCAAGATTTTCACTTGGGACCGATGCGCCGGAAATCAATGAGATGATCACGGACGCTTTGTTTATCGATTTTGATAATGACGGACGCGCGGATCTCTGCACCGCTGGCGAATGGCAGCCACTCAGAATTTATCTCAATACAGGCTCCGGGTTCAAAGAAAATACTCAAACTATTTTTTCAGAAAAACGCAGCGGATGGTGGAATGTGCTGAAGGCGGCCGACATCGACAACGACGGCGATCAGGACCTGGTAGCCGGAAATCTTGGCCTGAATACACAGATCCGAACCGGGAAAAATGGAGTTACATTGTATCATGCGGATTTCGATGCCAACGGTTCAATCGATCCGATTCTCTGCTTTTTTTTGGGCGACAAAGTCTATCCCTTTGTTTCCAGAGATGAATTACTCGACCAGATGTATCCGATGAGAAAAAAGTTTACGAGCTATCAGAGTTTTGCAGATGCTACCATCACGGATATTTTTTCTGGTCAGCAACTGAATGAAGCCGGAAAACTCAATGCAGATTTTTTTGAAACCTGCTGGTTTGAAAACCTCGACGGTCGTTTCATTTTAAGAAAACTTCCTCCCGAGGCCCAATTCTCTTCGGTTAATAATATTGTGGTGGATGATGTAAATGGTGATGGATTCAAAGACCTTATCCTTTTTGGCAACAACGACAATATGCGTTTGCGGATGGGAAAGATGGATTCAAATTTCGGCACGCTTTTGCTGAACGACGGAAAATCAGGTTTTGCATACCAGCCCCAGCATGTCTCCGGACTAAGAGCCGCAGGAGACATCAAAGAGGCCCTCATGGTGGATCTCGCGGGCACTACGAGACTGGTCCTCGCCGTAAACGGAGGAGCGCTGCAGGAATATAAAATCAATAAAAAGTGAAGACTGTCCTGGCGATCATATTGTCCCTCATCTGTTGGCGCGCATCGGCGCAGTCTTATCATGATCCGGTTTCAGAAACCACTTTTTCGGTTACAGAAGTCATGTTTCACGATGTGATCAATCCACCTGCCGC
>JACMLD010000119.1 GCA_014379785.1 Chitinophagaceae bacterium | reverse complement strand
TGAGCAGTGTGCCAAGGGGCATTTCCATGATTCCCTTGTTTTCAAACGGTCGGATAAATAAAGAAACATCATTTCTCTTTTATACGCCTGGTTCTTTTACTTCAACAATAGGAAATAATGTATCTGTCTCATTCACCACGGTTACAGACTTTCCTGCTGATGGCAATATAGCTATTACGGTTAATACAAATTCTAAGATCGCGTATCCTTTGCTTTTCCGCAGGCCCTATTGGTCAAAGGACTTCAGCATACAAATAAATGGGCGAAAGCAAGCTAGCGATGGAAAGGAATTCATTTCAATAAACCGCTTATGGAAAAAGGGCGATAAGATTGAGATAAGTTTTGCTATGCCTCTGCAGGTAATTAATGGAGGAAGAAACTATCCGGGGCATGTAGCCTTTCAAAGGGGCCCGCATGTACTGGCATTTGATGATAAACTGAATGGCTTTGCAGCGGAAAATCTCGCAGTGGATACCTTTGCATTTACTCTCAGGAAGTCGGAGTTGGTATTGCCGCAAGGATGGATTGGCGGTCTTGCTTTCGAACTGATTAATAATAAGACTACATCATCGAAGCGAATTATTCTTGTCCCCTTTGCTGATGCCAGTCAGAATGGTGGTACCGTCGCCACCTGGATTAAAACATCAAGCAACTGACATGTCCAAAAAGATTATTGTGATTGGCAGCTCCAACACCGATTTATATTTGTTGGGAATTATGTTTATTATCATGGCAAAAGATTAGTTTAACCTGTCGTTGTGAATGGTGTTAATTCTTCTCAAGTTTTGAAGTGATGCTGATGCTCGATCGTTTCAATGATTGGATAATATTTTTTTGTTTGACAACCGAATATCGATAATCGGGAAGGAAAACGCTCAGGCCCGCCACCACCAGGCCATCGTTAAACACGGGGACGGCGAAGCCTCTGACATGGCGGTTACTGAGATGAGTCATGACATAGCCATCCTTCTTTATTTTTTCCAGGGATGATGTGAGTCCTTTCGCTGTCGAACCTTCTTTCCACAGAGTTTTATCTGGCAGACCGTTTTGCTGAATAAATCTTTCAAGCTCTTTTGGTGACAGATATGCCAGCAATAAACGTCCACTCGCGGTTTCGTAAACATTTCTATCGCTTCTCACCTGTACCTGCACTTCCTGGTTGGAGTTCACCACATGCAGAATATAACGTTTACCATTACGAAGAGAGCCTAGTATGGAGGATTCATTCACAGCGGCCGTCAATTCCTCCATCACCTCACGGGCTGCGAGAACCAGCTCCTGGCCATAAGGTGTGTCATTTGTCAAACGATGAGCGGCGGGTCCAAGCCTGTAGCCTTTTTTTCTTCCAATATGCTCAAGATATTCTTTTGACACCATCGTCTTAATGATGTTTGCTGCCGTTGCCTGATTTAACCGAAGCTCTGAAGCAATATCGGTCAGCGATACTGGCTGGCCATTCCGCAGTGCAACGAGTTCGAGAATATCAAAGGTTTTTATAACTACTAATACCATACTCAATCATTGTGAGAGTAAAACTATATCGTTTTTGGCAGAAAATGGAAATTATCTGGGCTGATATTAGTTGGAAATCAGGCATTAAAGTCACTCAAGAAAAAAATTTGGCGGCTCGGTTTATAAAATCTTATTATTGTAATGCCATAGTATTTATTCATAATGTTATAGTATAATCTTCATTTATGAAACGATTGCTTTCTTCAAAATGCATATACTGTTTATCGTCACTCATCTTTTTATCATTGTTCGGCAGCGCCTATGGTCAATCCATCAGGGGTAAAATATCAGATGAAAACGGCAAGCCAATGAATGGTGTCAGTGTCTTTGAAAAGGGGACAAACAAAGGCGTCACATCAGGCACAGATGGACAGTACATTATCAATGTCAATTCTCCCAATGCCATTTTGATATTTTCGTTTATCGGTTATTCCACAAGGGAAATAGCGGCCGGCGATCCCGCAACAGTGAACGTAGTGCTTGTCATCGACAGCCTGAAAAAAATGGATCAGGTTGTAGTTGTTGGTTATGGCACCCAACGGAGAAAAGACCTGACCGGCGCTATTGGATCAGTTTCTGCCAGAGAAATTGAAAAGGTCACGACTAATAGCGTCGACAAAGCATTACAGGGACAGGTTGCAGGTTTGCAGATAAGCACCACATCCGGCGCGCCGGGTGGTAACACAACAATACTAATCAGAGGAATTTCATCAATCACCGGAGGAGTTGAGCCATTATTCGTAATTGACGGTTATCCGGTAACCAGTGTTGGGTATAGTAATCCGCTTTCCACAATCAATCCGGCAGATATCGAATCGATAGACGTTCTGAAGGATGCGTCGGCCACGGCAATTTACGGTTCAAGAGGTTCAAACGGAGTCATCATTATTACTACAAAAAGAGGAAAATCCGGTAAGGCAAAAATCGAATTTAATTCGTACATCGGTACCCAGCAGGTAGCACATAAAATTGACCTGATGAATGCTCAGCAATTTGCCCAGTTCATAGTCGATGGCAGGAACGCTGGATACCTCGATAATTTCCCTAACGGAAAAACCAGTGACGATAACAACACACGCCCCGGTGCTTCCTATGATATTTCCGACCGGTATCTGAATAAAACCTTTATGGATTCTGTGGGAGAAGGCACAGATTGGCAGAATGTGATATTCAGAAGGGCAATGGTGCAGAGCCACCAGGTTTCCGTTTCAGGAGGCAATGAAGGAACCCGGTACGCTTTATCCGCCGGATACTTTAGCCAGGACGGCATCATCATTCAATCAAATTTTAAGAGGTACAGTTTTAAGGTAAATGTTGATTCAAAGTTATCAGATAAGGTAAGTGTCGGAATCAGTATGCTGCCCAGTTATAGCGAAGAATTCAGTCCGCCAATCCAGGGACACTATGGTGCATATGGACTTATTGTTTCAGCATTAGGTGCAGATCCAACCATCCCTGTTTATAACAAAGACGGATCTTATGGTTCCTCCATCTCTGGCGAAAGTGGTAACGCACCCATCGCAAACCCCATCAAAATCGCGAATGAATATAAAACCAGGGTCTCTCAATTCAGACTGTTTAGTAATGCATATGCTGAATACAATATCCTCAGCAATCTAAAATTGAGGACAACCATTGGCACGGATATCAACTATTATAAATCCCGTGCTTTCAAAGCCTCTACTTTAGCCACGAATGCGCCGTCTGCACCTGCTTTTGCAAACGCTGCAAACAACGAGGCAATCAACTGGCTAAGTGAAACTACCATTGCGTACAAGCTCGCAAAAGGAGACCACAAACTGGATGCCCTTGCCGGATTTACTGCCCAGAGCGACTATGTCAACGCAATAACCGCCAGCGCGACCAACTTTCCTGACGACTTATTGCAAAACATCAATGGCGGCACAGTAAACGCAGGGTCAGAAAACATAAACCGCAATAATATTGTTTCCTTTCTTGGCAGAGTTAATTATGTATTTCACGACAAATACCTGCTAACTGCTACACTCAGGAGAGACGGTTCGTCGAGGTTTGGTGAAAATAAACGTTGGGGAAATTTTCCATCTGCAGCAATTGGATGGAGGGTATCTGACGAAAAGTTTATGAGCGCGCTACCCTTTATCTCTGAGCTGAAAATACGCGCCAGTTATGGGGTCACAGGAAATAATGCTATTGGCAATTATCGTGCGCTAAGTTTATTGTCGACATCAAACTATGTAATCGGGGATGCGCTTACACCCGGTACTGTACCAGGCTCACTGGCGAACAGTAATCTTGGTTGGGAATCGCAATCACAGACAGATATTGGTATTGACCTTTCCCTTTTCAACAATAGAATCAATTTTATTGCAGACTACTATGACAAAAGGAATAAGGACATGCTTTTTAACGTCCAGACGCCTGCGGTAACCGGTTTTACATCAGCTACGGTAAACCTTGGTGAAGTGCAAAACAGAGGCTTTGAATTCTCAGTAAATTCAAGAAACCTGGTCGGAGCCTTTACATGGAGTACAAATTTTAACATCACTTTCAATAAGAACAAAGTGCTTTCCATGAGCACTGCAAACGATAAAATCTTCGGTAATACAGGTGATAAAGGAAATACTAATGTCACTCAGGTAGGGTCTCCTATTGGTGTGTTTTATGGACGAAGGGTAATCGGAGTATTTAATTCTGATGCAGAGGCAACTGCATACACGGCGCAGCCACTTGCAAGAGCCGGAGATATTCAGTTTAAAGACATCAACGGAGACAAGAAGATTGACGACAATGACCGTGAGATAATTGGCACGCCCCATCCTGATTATTTCTTTGGCTTTAATAATACATTTAGTTTTAAGGGATTCACACTTGACATATTGACCAATGCCATGATTGGACAAAGTATATACTCCGGCACCTTTACTGCCAACAACTCGGCTGTGCAGAACAACGCAGCGTTTGTACATGAAGCGCGTTGGAGAAGTGCTGACAATCCTGGAAGCGGCAAGTATGGTAAGTTCGGACGGGATATCCGTGGCGGCAGGAATAATAATTTCCAGTATAGTTCCCTTTCAATTTTTGATGCCTCTTTCTTCCGTATTCGTCAGATCAATATTGGATATAGTCTACCTCTTTCCACCGTTAAGAAAATGAAAGTACAGGGCCTCAGAATATATGCGGGCATGAACAATGTGCATACGTTCACAAAATATTGGGGCTTTGATCCTGAAGTTGG
>JACMLD010000118.1 GCA_014379785.1 Chitinophagaceae bacterium | reverse complement strand
TCCCTGAAGTATCAAGACTTTCAACCGAGGCATTGGTCATGATTTCGATGCCATTTTTCTTGAAGCTTTTTTCGAGCTCCTTTGAAATTTCATCGTCTTCTACCGGAACAATTTTTGGAAGGAATTCTACGATGGTAACTTTTGTGCCCATGCTGTTATAGAAATACGCAAACTCTACTCCTATTGCTCCGCTGCCCACCACGATCATGGTCTTTGGCTGCTGTGGAAGTGTCATTGCTTCCCGGTAACCGATTACTTTCTTGCCGTCCTGTTTGAGATTTGGCAGTTCGCGGCTTCTTCCGCCTGTAGCCACTATGATATGTTTACCTTCTACTGTTTGTTTTTGTCCATCGGCCTTTGTTACTTCCACCTGGCCCTTGCCTTTCAGTTTTCCGAATCCCATGATCACATCGATCTTGTTTTTCTTCATCAGGTACTGAACACCTTTGCTCATCTTGTCAGCCACACCGCGGCTGCGTTTCACCACTGCCTCAAAATTGTGTTTACCACTGGCTTCGATACCATAATCTTTTGCATGGTTGATATAGTCCATTACCTGTGCGCTTTTGAGCAATGCCTTGGTGGGAATACAACCCCAGTTCAGACAAATCCCTCCAAGACTTTCTTTCTCTATGACTGCTGTTTTGAATCCAAGCTGAGCGGCGCGGATAGCGGCTACATAACCACCGGGGCCGCTGCCTATAACCACAACATCGTATGACATATTGTTAGATTTAAATTAGGTTCCTGTCTGGACTTGCGAAGCTAAGGATTTTGAGAATATTACCTGCTATTGGCATCATTCATCCTTATCCTTCTTCCCTTGTATTTTTTGCCGTCAATAGACTGAATCATCTGGTTGGCAGAATTGCGGTCTACTTCAATCCAGCTGTTCATTTCCTTCATATCAATGCGGCCGAGGACTTCTTTGCGGAGGTCGCTCATATCGAGGATAAACTGAAGAAAGCTTGCTTTGTAAAATCCGTCTTTGGTGCCGAGGTTGACAAAGAGACGCATATACTCTCCATTGCCTGCTCCGGCGCCGTTTGTTTCGCGTGTTCTGGGTTCGCGGCGGAAATCACGTCCCTGTCCTGCTGCGCCAGCTGCACCCGATGAAGCCAGTGGTCTTCTTTCACGTGGCTCACGTGCACGATCACGCGCGTTGAGATCTTCCGCATTTTCGTAGTACTTGAGAAATCTGTCAAACTCGAGTGCTGCCACACGTTTCAGAATTTCTTCCTTGCTGAGGTCTGCAAACTTTTCGGCCAGCATAGGCACATAGGTTTCATAGTCACCATGGCTTACATCTGCCTGAAGGAGTTTGTCCATAAAATGAAAAAACTGTTTGCGGCAGACATCTTTACCGGTCGGGATTTCAAGTTTGTGAAAAGGCACCTGTACAATGCGCTCAATCTGACGGAGACGTCCGATTTCGCGGCTGTGAACAATGCTCATACAGATTCCGGTGTTGCCGGCGCGACCGGTACGACCGCTTCTGTGTGTGTATACTTCAATATCGTCCGGAAGTTCGTAGTTGATAACGTGTGTGATGTCTTTTACATCGATGCCTCTTGCGGCAACGTCTGTGGCGATCAGGAGCTGAAGCGTTTTCTCTCTGAATTCTCCCATTACTTTATCACGCTGTCCCTGGGTAAGGTCACCATGGAGCGCATCGATGTCATAACCTTCGCGGGTAAGACGTTCTGCGATTTCCTGGGCATCCGCTTTTGTACGGGTGAAAATGATTCCGTAGATACCAGGGTTAAAATCTATCAGTCTTTTAAGGGCTTCGTAACGGTGCTGGGCAGACGTAACATAAAACTGGTGGTCGATGCTTTTGTTGGCAGTATTCATTTTACCAACGGTCACTTCCACCGGCGACTGCATATATTTCTTGCTCACTCTTCTGATCTCGGCGGGCATGGTGGCGCTGAACAGCCAGGTGCTTTCTCTTTTAGGAGTATTCTGAAGAATGAATTCGATGTCTTCCTGAAAACCCATGTTGAGCATTTCATCTGCTTCGTCAAGAACTACATATTTTATCTGCTCCAGGTTGATGGCTTTTCTTTCGATCAGGTCGATGAGTCGGCCGGGGGTGGCTACAACAATCTGCACACCGCGTTTGATATCTCTGATCTGCATGCCAATGGAGGTACCGCCATAAACTGCAATAACCTGAATGGCGGGCATGTATTTTTTAAAAAGTTCGATTTCGTTTACGATCTGCATGCAGAGTTCGCGGGTTGGACAAACCACCAGTGCCTGCGGATGTTTTTCTGAGGCGTTGATTACCGACAGGAGTGGAATTCCGAATGCGGCAGTTTTGCCCGTACCAGTCTGTGCGAGACCTATAAAATCTGTGGTTCCTCCAAGTAGAACGGGGATAGCTTTTTCCTGAATAGGGGTGGGATTTACGTATCCCAGATCTGTCACTGCCTTCACCAGCCTTTCCTCAATTCCTATCTCTTCGAATGTCATCATATAGTCAAAAATTTCGGCAAAGGTACGAAGAATCGGCAATACTGGGTGACGAAAGGTCAGGTCTCCACGAGCACAAGTGCATCCAGACTGCGTATACCTACATTTTTTTCTGTGATATACCCCTCTGCATATCTGACACCGATGCGTTTGCCGAGCATTCTTGCGCGGGCGATGATGCTGTCGCGGAAATCCGGTGAAGAAATATAGGTTTGGGGGCCATCTTTGCTGGCATCTCCGGAGAAAAACTGGGTGGTGTAAGCCTCCACGGCCTTCATGCGCTGTTCGAATGCGTCTGAAATGTCTATCAGCAAATCGGGTTCGTGGTACCAGTCCTGCATGTATTGGAGCACATATTTCGGGCGCCAGCGCTGCTGGGGCGTGCCATCGTCGTTTTTGGTCTCTATCCGGGCGAGTCCGGCGAGGAAACAGCTGTCGGAAATGAGGTGTCCGGCCCTGCCATGGTCAGGATGGCGATCATCGAGTACGTTTCCGAGAATGATTTCAGGCTGGTATTTTCTGATGGCCCGGATAAGGAGGAGCTGGTGTTCTTCGTCATTCTTAAAAAAACCATCGCGCATTTTCAGGTTTTCGCGTACGCTGACGCCCATTATTCCGGCGGCGTCCTTTGCTTCGGCATATCGTGTCTCCACAGTTCCTCTTGTCCCGAGCTCTCCCTGTGTCAAATCCAGGATTCCGACCTTTTTACTGTTCCTTACTTCATTGATGATAGTGCCGCTGCATCCGAGCTCAACATCGTCGGGGTGGACACCGATAGCGAGAATATCCAGTTTCATGTTGTGAAGATAATGAGATTGTAATAGTTAGACTGATCATAAAATTAACCCTTACCATATACATTATTCCCTTTTTAGGACGTTTTCTAAGCGCGTTGGCGTACATTTGCAGCACTTTAATAAACAAAAATCTGATATGTCTATTTCAATACCAAAATTCTCCAATAGTCCGCAATCCTTTCATTCAGAGTTGAAAAAGAGAATTGGGAACTATTTTGAAGAATCGGGTAAATCAACAACGGGTAATGTCGGGCTCTACATCAAGGCGATTTTTCTGATGATTGGTTTTGTAGCGGTTTACGTCCACCTGATTTTCTACACTCCTCCTGTATTTGTAAAAATCATCGAATGTATACTTCTTGGAGGCTTTGTGTCTGCCATTGGTTTTAATGTCATGCATGACGGCGCGCACGGCAGCTTCAGCAAACACAAATGGGTGAATGTGCTGGCGGCTTTTTCGCTCAATGTATTGGGTGGTAACAGTTTTATGTGGAACATGAAGCACAATGTCATCCATCATGCTTATACGAATGTAGACGGCGTGGATGACGACATCGATATCCAGCCATGGATGCGTATGAGTTCCACTCAGAAAAAATACAAAGCACATAAGTATCAGTATATCTATTTCTGGCTTCTTTATTCAATGCTTTATATCCTTTGGATACTGGTATTGGATTATGTAAAATATTTCAAATCCCGGATCGGTAATATGAAACTGAAGCCTATGAAGCTTTCGGATCATATCGTGTTCTGGTCTTTCAAGATGATTAATCTTTTCCTTTACATCGGGTTGCCGATATATGTTCTTGGATTTTCTACCTGGATAGTTGGATTCCTTGTTTTTGCATTGTTTTCCGGACTTGTACTCAGCCTTGTGTTTCAGCTTGCACACACGGTGGAGCATACTTCATTTCCTGTTGCCGATGTGGAGACCAACCGACTCGAAGATGAGTGGGCAATCCATCAAATCAAGACTACTGCAAATTTTGCCACGAATAACAAACTTATAAGCTGGCTGGTTGGTGGTCTGAATTTCCAGATTGAGCATCATCTTTTCCCCAAGATTTCGCATGTGCATTATCCTAAGATCAGCAAGATCGTTAAACAGGCCTGTCATGAATTTGGAATAGAGTATATCGAATATACCCGTATGCGGTATGCCGTAGTTTCTCACGTTTCTTTTCTCAAACAAATGGGACAATAAATGTCGAAAGTAAAGGTTGGTTTGGTGCAGATGAGTTGTTCTGCAGACAAGGAATCAAATCTTCAGAAAGCCATTTCAAAAGTCAGGGAAGCCGCTGCATCCGGCGCACAGATCGTTTGTCTGCAGGAACTTTTTACATCGCTTTATTTCTGCGATGTAGAGGACTATGACAATTTCAAACTCGCAGAGCCGATTCCTGGTCCTTCTACCGATGCGCTCTGCAAACTTGCCGGCGAACTCGGCGTGGTGATCATTGCATCTCTTTTTGAAAAACGCGCACAGGGCATTTACCATAACACAACCGCAGTGTTGGATGCTGATGGTGCTTACCTGGGCAAGTACCGCAAGATGCACATCCCTGATGACCCTGCTTTTTACGAAAAATTTTACTTCACACCCGGAGATCTGGGTTATAAAGTTTTCAAAACAAAATTTTCTGTCATTGGCGTTCTGATATGCTGGGACCAATGGTATCCTGAAGCCGCGAGACTTACTGCGCTGCGGGGTGCGGAAATTCTGTTTTATCCTACTGCCATCGGCTGGGCCACGGCACAGGACGACGCAACAAATATCGAGCAGTACAATGCCTGGCAGACGATCCAGCGCAGCCATGGTG
>JACMLD010000117.1 GCA_014379785.1 Chitinophagaceae bacterium | reverse complement strand
GCGGTACCAAATGAATTAATGCCACCTCCAAGATTTACCCGGCTACTCCCGGTTGCGGGATCGCCAAGTGTTATTGCGAACGGTTGCGCGGCGGTTTGTTGAAGAGAAAATCCAAGTGCAACTATGAAAAGTCCTACGAGCATTCCGGAAAATGTTCCTGCATTTACGGCTATAATCATAGCCACTGCGCCCATCGCAGAAAAGAGAAGACCATAAATAATACTCTTTTTATACCCCCATTTTCCGACCAGGTCTTTGCCACCGAATGCCCCGTACACAAATAATACAAGTGCCCCGACATAATAGGCAACATAAAATGCGAAATCAATCAACTGGCTCTGAAACTGATCAAGACTGAAAAAATGCTTACAGAAGGGGATAAAAACACTATTTCCTGCGGCGATAAAGCCCCAGAAAAAGAAAACCGTAACAAGTGTGGTTAATGCGCCGGTGTTGGTAGGCTGTTGGCTGGCTTGATTCATGTACAATCTGTTGGATGAGTTTTAAAAGTAACAAATATCTCTCACATCTATCCAGTGATGAAATACCCGATTTTGTAACGAGAGGCTTTGATTGCGCATTCGCTACGTATTCAAATAAAACATTAAAATAATAACCATAACCGCAACAACCAATCGAAAACCTTCCTAAATTGAATGCAACAATTGATCACAGGGATGGAAATTCTTCACGTTGCAGCTGAATGTTATCCGGTAGCCAAGGCTGGTGGTTTGGGAGATGTGGTAGGCGCTCTGCCAAAATACCAGAACATGCTTGGCCATATCGCTAAAGTGGTACTGCCCATGTACCGCACAAAATTTTTATACGAAAACAACTGGGAAGTAGTGCACAAAAGCGGCACATCACTAGGCAACTGGTGGTTCGAATACACCATCATCAGAGAATCTACCAACAAACTTGGTTTCGACCTCTACCTTGTTGACATCAACGGATTGCTAGATCGCGAAAAAGTATACGGATATGACGATGACAACGAAAGGTTTCTCGCTTTTCAGATCGCCGTGGTGCACTGGCTGAATTCATGGCAGCATAAACCGGATGTGGTGCACGTGCATGACCATCACACGGCGCTGATCCCTTTTATGATGCAGTCCTGTTACGATTTTCAACGTCTCAGAAACATACCGACCGTCATCACCATTCACAATGCCCAATACCAGGGTTGGCTTGGATGGGAAAAAAGCAATCTTATACCGCGCTGGGACGGATGGAACTGGGGTTTGCTCGATTGGAACAAAGCCATCAATCCACTTGCCTGCGGCATCAAATGTGCCTGGAAAGTAACAACAGTCAGCAACAGTTACCTGGAAGAACTCAGATACAACAGCAACGGACTGGAAGCACTGTTTGAATACGAAAGGGGAAAATCAAGCGGCATTTTAAATGGCATCGATACCGATGTATGGGATCCCGCCACCGATACCTATCTCGATAAACATTATTCAGTAAAAACTGTTGATGAGGGAAAGCAGGCAAACAAAGAAATTGTTTGTCGCACTTTCAATCTGGACATAGAAAAACCACTCATCGTTTTCATCGGAAGACTGGTGGGTGAGAAAGCAGCCGACCTTTTGCCAAGAGCTATAGAAGATGCACTTTTTTATATCGGAAGAAAAATGAATTTCATGATTCTTGGAAGCGGGGAGCCACATGTAGAGCACCAGCTTTCATCATTGCAGAATCCATATGTTGGCTATTATAATTCACAGATCGGCTACAATGAGAAACTTTCGCACCAGTTGTATGCTGCTGCCGACTTTCTGCTGATGCCGAGCAGGGTTGAGCCATGTGGACTTAACCAGATGTACAGCATGCGCTATGGCACTATTCCGATGGTCACAAAAACAGGTGGTCTGAAAGATACAGTGAAAGATTTTGGAGAGCCGCAGGGGTATGGAATTTGCTTCGATCATCCGGCAGTAGGAGAGATAACGCACGCAGTCTATCGCGCAGTTGAACTTTACCAGCAGGAAACAAAAGTCAAAAATATTCGTAAGAAGATCATGCAACTGGATTTTAGCTGGAACACCAGTGCAAAAAAATATCTCGATCTCTACGAAAGTCTCAGTTAAACGATTGCGAAAGCGATGAAAAAAAACAATTATGAGTAAATCCACATTGGCAGTGATTTTAGGCGGTGGAGCAGGATCCAGGCTCTACCCGCTGACTGCAAGCAGAAGTAAACCCGCAGTGCCAATCGCCGGCAAATACCGGTTGGTAGACATTCCGATTTCAAACTGTATCAACTGCGGCATTAACCGCATGTTTGTGCTGACACAGTTCAACTCTGCCTCGCTCAACAGACATATCAAGAACACCTATCATTTCAGTGCTTTCAGTGCGGCCTTCGTTGATATCCTCGCAGCAGAGCAGACACCGGATAATCCAACCTGGTACCAGGGAACAGCCGACGCAGTTCGCCAGAGTCTCCGCCACATCGGTCCGTTTGAAAGTGAGTACATTCTGATATTGAGCGGTGATCAGCTTTACCAGATGGATTTTGGTGAAATGATCGAAAACCATAAAAATCTTGGTGCCGATATTTCCATCGCCACAATTCCTGTAAACGAAAGAGATGCTCCTGAATTTGGCATCCTGAAAAGCAGCGATGGATACATCACTTCTTTCATAGAAAAACCAAAGAAGGAATTACTGCCGGAATGGGTGAGTGATACCGGCGATGAGATGAAGGGAAAGGGCAGAAACTATCTCGCTTCCATGGGTATTTATATCTTCAACAGAAAACTCATGTTCGAACTGCTGGAGACTGAATACAAAGCTGCGACAGATTTCGGGAAAGAAATTATTCCACAGTCGATTGACAAATACAAGGTCGCCAGTTACCAATACGATGGCTACTGGACAGATATCGGGAATATCTATTCATTTTTCGAAGCGAACCTTGGACTTACAAAGGACCTTCCCGACTTCAATCTCTTCGACAATACAAAAGCCATTTATACCAGGGCGCGCATGCTACCCCCTGCAAAAATAAGCGGCACCCAGCTGGAGAAGACCTTGATAGCAGAAGGCTGTATCATCAATGCTTCACGTGTTGAAAACAGCGTGGTGGGCATCAGGGCCAGAATCGGTCATGGTACCACAGTGGTAAGTTGCTACCTGATGGGTAACGATTATTTCGAAACCATTCCTGAAATGAGTCACGCTGCACAGCATGGCATCCCGAATGTGGGCATCGGAAACCGCTGCTATATAAAAAATGCGATAGTCGATAAAAACTGCCGCATCGGAGATGATGTCCGTATCAATGGCGGCAGTCACCTGGAAAACGCGGATCATTCACTCTATACCATCAAAGAAGGGATAGTTGTGATCAAGAAAGGGGCGGTGATCCCGAACGGCTTTGTAATTTAGTACTGACTCAAATAATATATATAACATCCGGCCTCCCGGATGTTTTTTTATGTACTTTTAAAATGTATGTAAAAAGTACACATCCAAAACAACTGCCATGCCGACCCAGCCAACGATTGTAGGTGCCAACAGCTCAGCAAAACCCAGGCTTTCATTCTGGCAACTGTGGAACATGAGTTTTGGTTTTTTTGGAATCCAGTTTGGGTTTGAATTGCAAAATTCAAATGTCAGCCGAATCTTCGAAACCCTCGGCGCCAACAAAGACGAAATTCCCATCCTCTGGATCGCCGCCCCAGTCACCGGTCTTATTGTACAGCCGATTATCGGGTATCTAAGCGACCGCACCTGGCATCCATACTGGGGCAGAAGAAGACCTTTCTTTTTTATCGGTGCCATCCTTGCTACCATTGCGCTTTTCATTATGCCAAATTCTCCAGCTCTATGGGTTGCAGGCGGTATGCTCTGGATCATGGATGCATCCATCAATATCAGCATGGAACCGTTTCGGGCATTTGTGGGTGACAAGCTCTCTGCCAAGCAACGCACTGCCGGTTTCGCAATGCAAAGTTTTTTCATCGGCGTGGGTTCTGTGATCGCTGCGCTGCTTCCCTGGATCTTTGCAAACTGGTTTGGCATGAGCAACACCGCAGAAGCAGGCACCATTCCCGATTCTGTAAAATGGAGTTTCTATGCCGGAGGCTTTGCATTTCTGAGCGCCGTTTTATATACTGTCTTTACAACTAAGGAAACTCCGCCCGATGACCTCGAAGCATTTCGCGCTGAGCAAAAAAAAGCAGGGTTCTGGGACGGGTTGAAAGAAACCTTTGCTGGCATAGTGAAAATGCCAAAGACAATGGCTCAACTCGCACTGGTGCAATTCTTCACCTGGTTCGCGCTTTTTGCGATGTGGATATACAGCACCAATGCCGTCACCAGCGAGAAGTATGATATGAAAGTGTCAAAGACACTGGTATCAAAAATGGAAGGGGATATCAAATCAATACTAGAGGCTCCGGCAGACACCAAACAGAAAAAAGAATTTTCTTCACTGCAGGCGGATATCAATGAAATCAATGAACACCGGGCGGATCAAAACCCGGTGACGATATCGATCAACCTGGCCAATCACTATGCCAACCCAGCGAACAGCATCACGAATAACAATGAAAAAGCCGAACTCGAGAGAGTGAAATCCCAATACAACGAT